>JACYMB010000249.1 GCA_015272205.1 Synechococcales cyanobacterium T60_A2020_003
CTTTGACGGTCGCCATTGTTTGAATCGCAAGGTCACTATAAAGAACTGACGCGCCGGGTTTGCCGCTCAACTCCTCGACCACCCACTGCCCCAGCACAGATTCTTCGATCCAGAAGGTGAGGCTTCCCCTAGCCTTCAATCCAGCGTTATACTCTGACCAGTTGCGGATGCGGTATTGAGGTTTCATGGCAGGTTTTATGTGTGATAACTGAAATTTACCATGCCTCTCCCGCCCGCAACCCCTCTTTCATGCAACAACGCCATGTAAAATTCTAAATTGTGGAATGTAAAATTCAGCAAGAACTGACCATTCCCTCAGCAAAAATTCAGCATCTCAAGGGTGATCGCCCCTAGAGTGGAATCAGCAGTGGAGCAGAGTAGATGGTGGTGCGTGAATGCGCGCAATGCAAAAGACCGTTCAACAATGGGTGCAGAACGCGAAATGCGCCGTTGATCCGTTTTCGCTCCAGCTTCGCCTGACCCTGGGTATCACCCTTGTTTCACTGTTGGGCGTCGGGAGCGTAGCAACCTGGACAGCTTGGAGAACCCAGCAAATTTTGATTGAGAGCCACAAGGAATGGATCGCGGACGTTGCCGCACGTATTCCCCAGGATATTGAACTTTACCATAAGATGCTGCCCCTGCCGGACGCCATCGATAAAGCCATTGAGGTGCGATCGCTGCCTGGATTGCTGATTGCCGTACAAGATGCCCAAGGGAACGTCATCGCCAGCAGTAGTAGGCTCAATCAAGACTCTGTTTTAACGGCGATCGCCCCCGACCCAGAAACCTATCCAGACGCCGAACTTTACAGCGAAGCGGGGCAGCACTACGTCACCTGCGCTGGCCCCTTAGTCGTGGATAATGTCCCAGTGGGCTATCTCTACATAGCCCAGGACGTAACCGATGATCAGGAAATGTTTTTAGCGCTGATGCGAACCATCAGTGTGGGAACCCTTCTGGTTTGTGTCCTGATGCCAGGAGCGATCGCCCTCTACGTCAAACGGTCTCTTCGTCCCCTCTGCGATATCGGGCAACTCAGCGAAAGCCTAGATGTTCAAGACTTGGGCAATGTTCAGCTTAAGCTAGATGCCGCACCGACTGAGATTTTAGAACTGGCCCGATCCTACGAAGGAATGTTGATGCGGCTGTCGGACGCGTGGAACCAGCAGCGTCAATTTGTCAGCGATGTGTCCCACGAACTGCGAACTCCCCTTACGATCGTGTCCGGCTATCTCAACAGCACACTACGCCGCTGCCAAACCCTCACCGACCCCCAGCGGGAAGCCCTCACCATTGCCTCTGCTGAAGCCGAGCGCACGATCCAAATCTTGGAAGATATGCTGGCGTTGGCACGGGCGGAGAGTGGATACATCCGATTTGAACTGGAGCCCATTTCCCTCAACGATTTAGCCTACGACGTCGCCAGTATGGTGGAGCGGTCTAAGCAACGTCCAGTGTTGGTAGACGCAGCGGCAGCGGATATTACGGTACGTGCCGATCGCCACCGTTTGAAGCAGGTGCTATTAAACTTAGTGGAGAATGGGCTGAAATACTCGCCAGAAGATGCCCCCGTTTGGATTGGATTAGCGCAGACGCTTGATCAAGCAACGGTGCAAGTGCGCGATCGCGGCTGTGGGATTCCGCCCCAACACCAATCCCGCATTTTCGATCGTTTCTACCGCGTCGATGAAACCCGGACTCGTGCCACCGGAGGCTGTGGCCTGGGGCTGGCGATCGCCAAAACCCTGGTCGAAGGTATGAAGGGGACAATCACGGTCGATTCTATCCCTGGCGAGGGCACAACGTTTACCATCACCTTACCCACCACCTCCGTAAACCATGACACAACCCCGTATCCTAGTCGTTGAAGACGAAGAAAAATTAGCTCGGTTTGTAGAACTGGAACTAACCTACGAGGGCTACCAAGTTACGGTGGCAAACGATGGCCTCACCGGACTCACCACCGCCCGCGACATCAATCCCGACCTCGTGATTCTCGATTGGCTCATGCCGGGATTAACCGGACTAGAGGTATGCCGCCGACTGCGGGCAACTGGCAACAAGGTTCCAGTGATTCTCCTGACTGCAAAGGATGACGTCAGCGATCGCGTAGCTGGCCTAGATGCCGGAGCCGATGACTATGTGGTGAAGCCCTTCAGCATTGAGGAACTGTTAGCACGAGTCCGTGCCCATCTGCGGCGGAGCAGCGACGAGGAAAGTGGCGATGTCCTCCGGTTTGATGACCTCATGCTGAACCGCAAAACCCGCGATGTCAAACGGGGCGATCGCTCCATCGAACTCACTGCCAAAGAGTTTGATTTGTTAGAATATTTAATGGCGAATCCTCGTCAGGTCTTAACGCGCGATCGCATCCTCGAAAAGGTCTGGGGGTACGATTTTATGGGCGATTCCAACATTATTGAGGTCTACGTCCGTTACTTACGATTGAAACTAGAAGCCGAGGATGAGAAACGCCTGATCCAAACGGTGCGCGGTGTGGGCTATGTGCTGAAGGATTAGGGGCGATTCTGCTTTGCAGAGGCTCCGCCAACGCCCGTCTCTGCTCAAAGATCTCAGGACTTACGCAATTGGGCGATCGCTGTCGTGAAGCATTATTGAATCTCTCTCTGTCGAAGACCACGAAGCCCTAATCACTATCCTTCAAAAACGCCTCATCGATCGCTGTCGTGCTGAAATTCCTGCTCACATCACCCAAGCTAAAGCCGAACACCAGTCAGGGCAGGTTTTTCGGGGTTCGATTGCAGACGCGATTGCCGAACTCATCCGCTGATTACCGTTGCATGGCTCCAAACTGCGATCGCACGTGCTGCTGTTGGATTTACAGGGATTTATAGCGCTAGCCATATCGGTTAGGACATTTTGGTGGGGCGGCGAAGCCGCCCCACCAAAATGTCCATGTCCTAAGCTAGCTGGCAACAGCTATAGAATAGGAGCACGGACGATTATTAGGCGTTGATATGACTCAGAGCATCGCAGCCAGAAAGGTTAAGTTGCATGACCTAAAAATCAGGTTTGGGCTACAAAAGACCCAAGATGAGGCATTTTTTTCAGAATGGCTCAATGACTTACCGGAACTGACAGCAGCAGAACAGCAAGCACTGGATCGGATCAAGCGCAATTATCTTTATTTGCTGGAATATCCAGTGATGGAAAGCATTGTCAAGATGGTGGTGCTTTCACCATTGCTCGATTTGGCGGGATTTTATGAGCCACCTTTTCGGGTAGATGGCGAGACTAACATTCAAGTATCAGCCGAGGATGAAGGGGAGACCATTCAAGGCTGCATTGATGTGTTGGTAATCCAAGAGGGCTTTTGGGTGACTGTTATTGAGGCCAAAAATTCGGAGTTTTCGATTACCAAAGCAATTCCTCAAGCTTTGACATATATGTTGGCAATTCCGAAGTTGGAGAAGCCAGCTTTTGGCTTGGTTCTAAACGGAAGTGAGTTTTTGTTTTTAAAGCTTATACGGGATAGTATTCCCCAATATGCCACATCGGATTTATTGTCGCTGCTCAATCGTGGCAATGATTTACACACTG
>JACYMB010000250.1 GCA_015272205.1 Synechococcales cyanobacterium T60_A2020_003
GGGGGAGTGGGGGAGTAGGGGAAGGAGGCCAGTGTCCGGCTATGCCTGCGGCGATCAGGAGAATGACACCGGGAAAGTAAACAAAGTTGTAGCGGAAGGCGCTGGTGAGATCCATGCCTGCGCCGTAGGTGATCAGCAAAAAGAGGGCGATCGCTCCCAAAACAAAGGACGTTAAGAGCGTTAAGACTAGATTGGCCTCTGGATCGGTTCGCCAGTTACGCCAGCCGCGCCATAGCAGAGGAATCGTGCCCAAGGTGAGAAGGGCTAATCCCACGGCGGCGGCGATCACGATCATGGGGCGATCGCTCTGAATCGGCAGTAAGTAAAGCTGGGTAATCAATCCTGCAATCAGTTGGCTGAGGGGAGTCAGCCAGTCAAGCCCTTCGCGATCGCTTGTGTAAATCCAGCGGGTCAGTTCGCTACTTTGACTCGTTTGAAAGGCGGGAAGCCAGACGAGTCCGCTTGCGAGGATGCCGAGGGCAACCCAACCGATGCGTCGTAAATTCTGACTTAGGTGCTGCTTTGAGATCGCTGGATCGGAACGATAAAGCCAGAGGATGGTGAGGAGTGCGATCGCTTCTGCGCCAATGGTTAAGGTAAAGAAATAGTGGGTAGCGATGCCCAACGCGTGAATCAGTGTCCAAAGCAGAACGAGTTTATAAGATATCGGATGATCAGCAACGAGCGATCGCCCTGCTTGGAGCAAACAAGCCAGAGCCGCCACAATCCACAGCATGGGCAGGGTGTAATGCCGTGCTTCCTGCGAGAGATAGATTGCAAAGGGCGATAGCGCTATGAGCAGAGCGGCAAGATGCGCCACTCGCCAGGCTCGAAAGGCAAAGCGACCTAGACTCAACATCGCTGGAATCAGGGCGATCCCAAACACAGCGGCGAGCGATCGCGCCACTGTTACCGATATCCAGGAATCATGGCTAGGGAAAAGATGCAACCACCAGTGGGTCAATACAAAATAAAGCGGTGGATGATTGCTTTCGCTCAATAAGTTTTCCACCACTGCGCTTGTAGAGGTGCCCGGTAGCACGCGCACAGGTTCGAGCAGCGTTTCCAAGGAAATCACCTGATCGAGGGGCACGGTTCGAAAACTGTGACCCAAACTGAAGACAAACGTGGCAAATTCATCCGTCCAGGGGGGCTTTTCCGAAAGATTTGTGAAGCGGAGTCCTGCACCGATCAACGTCCAAACGCCCAACCAAAGAGCCTGTTGCATGGGCAGTGAAATTCGTTTGAAGCTAGGAAAGGACATATAGAGTTACAGGCAACAGCACAACACACAGTACACTGAGAAGTCGGATGGCAAAATTCAACTCCGATGCAAATCTGCACAGGGGTCTAGCGTTCAGCCTCCATTATCTAATGAGTTACAAATCCAAAAATGGGAGGAGAAAACGGTGCGGGATATTCTCATTAGCTTTGGGATGATCGTAATTTGTCTGATTGTGCTGGTGGTCGCCCAACTGCGTGCGCCTGGTGGAGAAGCGATCGCCAATGAGTTGGGTACCCCGAACTCAGAGCCAACGGCTGAGGTGGCAACCTCTACCCTCGTTGCCCAAGCCGATGCTCCCAGCACCAGTGCAGCCGATCTTGCCCTTCCAGACTCTGCGGCTCCTGAACCTGCCGCAACTGAACCTGTAGAACCTGAACCTATGACAGAAAATATTATTACCACCGCTTCCGGTCTTCAATATATCGAGATCGAGGAAGGCACTGGGGCAACCCCCACCTCCGGACAAACCGTAACCGTTCACTACACTGGAACCCTCGAAGACGGCACCAAATTTGACAGCTCTCTGGATCGCAATCAACCCTTTTCCTTCCGCATTGGTCAAGGCCAAGTGATTAAAGGCTGGGATGAAGGACTTTCGACCATGAAAGTCGGCGGAAAGCGTCGGTTGATCATTCCGCCCGATTTGGGTTACGGCGCACGCGGCGCAGGGGGTGTGATTCCGCCGAACGCAACGCTGATTTTTGATGTGGAGTTGTTGGGAGTCCGCTAGCCTCGCGTCGTTTCTTCAGAATCTTTTTCGTTCAAGGACATCCGTTGGGGTGTCCTTTTGCGTGTTGCCGATTCAGCCCAACTGAATCGAAGTTCCGCATTTTCAGGGCTGTAGCTTTGTCCTGTCTTTCGTTAGGATCAGTCCCAGTTTCTATCAATACAGTCTATGAAACGTACTGGATTAAACTGGGCGATCGCCCCTATTGCTACTTTCAGCATTATCAGCGGGTTTACCTTGCCTGTCCTCGCGCAGGAACAGTCGGAGCCTGCCGACCCTCAGCAAACAGCCATCCAAATGCTAGAGGAAAATCCAGAACAGGTGATGGAGATGATGCGATCGCTCTTGCAAACGTACCCAGATTTAATCCAGCAACTGGAGCAGAATCCAGAGCAGACACAGCAGCTTTTGGATCAGAGTTCGGAGTTGATGGAGTATTTGCAGCACCATCCAGAGCTTGTGGAACAACTGCAACAGGTGCTTCAGGAGCAATAACCCTTGAGCGATCGCGCTTTTTGGCTAGCTTGGTCACAGATCGATGGGGTTGGCCCAACGCTAATCCTGCGGTTGAAACATTATTTTGGCGATCTGTCCTATGCCTGGGAGGCAAGCGTTGAGGATTTGGTCTACGTTGATGGATTTGGACTCCAAACGGCACAGGCTGCCGCGCAGGGGCGATCGCGTATCGATCCCTATCAACTGTTAGAGCAGCACGAACGGGAAAATCCTGGATTCTGGACACCCGCCGATCCAGATTATCCTAAGCTATTGCTGGAAATTCCCGATCCGCCTCCGGTGCTCTACTACGCCGGACAGGTCGATCGTCAAGAAAATCAGGGGCTGATTCCGGCGATCGCCATTGTGGGAACGCGCAAACCCTCGGATTATGGGCGTCGCTGGACACGGCGAATTGTAACGGCTCTCTGCAACGCAGGCTATCCAATTGTATCCGGTTTAGCAGATGGCATTGATACCGAAGCCCATCGCACCTGTATTCAGGCGAATGCCCGGACGATCGCCGTTTTGGGAACCGGAGTTGACGTGGTTTATCCCTATTCCAATCGCCAGCTCGCTCGCCACATTCGGGAAACTGGACTGCTCCTCAGCGAATATCCCGCTGGAACCCAACCCGATCGCGTTCACTTTCCACGCCGTAACCGGATCATTGCTGGGGTATGTCGAGCCGTTCTGGTGCTAGAAGCCCCCAGTCGATCTGGCGCGCTGATTACTGCCCGTCTTGCCAATGACTACAACCGGGATGTTTATGCCCTACCTGGTTCCCTCGACAATCCCCAAAGTTTGGGATGCCTGGAACTGATTCAAAATGGGGCAAACCTCATCTTGAGTGAATCAGCGCTTCTCGACCGACTGCGCGAAATTCCCTCGCTACAAGCGGCTTCAGGGACCGGTCAGCAGTTGTCCCTACTTGATGCGCTCGCGGAGACATCCCCCCAATCTCAGAGCCAAGATCCTGCTGCGGTTCTCAACCTATCCAGCGAACTCCAGACGATTCTGCACCAGATTCCCAAAGAGGCGATCGCCCTCGATCACATTGTGGCAGGTTCCGGACTCAGTACAGACGTGGTTCTGGGCGCACTCCTGCACCTGGAACTGGAGGGCTGGGTGATGCAGCTACCAGGAATGCGCTACCAGCGAGTCTGAAGATCTGAGGCTAGGAATCTTGAAGGGTGGTTTTCGAAACAATCCGGGTTTTCTTGCGATCGCTCTCGGATAAATCTTCACCCAACTGCAAGCGGGTTGCTGAGGTTTGGAGCACCGTAGCCGCACTTTGATCGCCCATTTGTAAAGCGGTCTTGGCTGCCGATTGCAGCATGGTTGCCGCCCCTTGGCGATCGCCCGCCTGCAGTTTTGCCTCGGCAATTTGGGTTTGACGATACTTTGCCAGGGCTAAAACATGCTGCTGCGCCGATGGGTCAAGCTGCGATTGGTACTGACGCAGAGCCGTTGCATTGACCCACACCGGATCGGTGAGCAAGCCTTCCTGACCCAACGCTGGATTATCATACTGCACCCGCAGTTCCGCGAGGGGATGCTCTCCCTCTGGCAGTTGATCAATATAGCAGTTTGCCAGCACGACCCGGGGCGCATCCAGCATCAAATCGCCCAGACGCACCACATAATGCCCCGCTTCTTGAATAAACGGCAGTTCAACGGTTTCAGGCGACACCTGGGCGATCGGCTTGAGTTCAGCAAGGCGCACCTGGGGACGGAGCGCAATCTGAAGATAGGCATTCGTCAACGCCACCGACTGGACACGAGTAAATAATCGGCTAAATTCCTGAACGGCTGCATCGGGATCTTGAATGTAGGACAAGGCTCCCCCCGCCGCATCAGCAATCTGTTCTAGCACATCCTGGTTCCAATGATCGCCAAAGCCCAGGGCATTGAGGGTCATATTATAGCTTGCGGCCAGTTTCGCCAGTTTTAAGCATCGGCTGTTATCACCATGCTCATTCTCGCCATCGGTGAGCAGAAAAATCTGAGAAATCGCGTCGCGCTTGCCTTTTGCGAGTTCCTCAATGCCTAGCTTCATGCCCTCGTCAATGGCCGTTCCCCCGCTTGCCCGTAATCTGCTGAGTTCAAGCTTCACATCACTGGGCTTATCCAGGGTTTGATTGGGGACAATCACTTTTGCCTTATGGTCAAATATCACGACCGAGAGGCGATCGCCCGGTGACAGGCTATCCACAATCCGGCTGGCGGCCTGCTTCACCGTTTCCATGGGCTTACCCCCCATCGAGCCGCTGTGATCCAGCACAAGGCAAAGATTTAGCGGCGCAGTCCGTCCCGACGATGGGGCGATCGCCGAAATCGAAATTGCCAATTGACGCTGACTGCTCGCCTGCGTCACGTCCAAATTCATATCGTTTAAGGCCGCTTGCAAGCTGACATCCATGACTTAAGGCTCCTGAGTGAAATGCGGAAATGATGCAATCACGACAACACTATACATGGATAACTTCAGCACCACCGCCAAGCTTTACGGATTGAAACCCTTTCAAAGACCCTTGAGGGGCGATCGCTTCCCTTTGCCCTACCTCCGACTACGCAGTTCGGAAATCCCACCGCATTTCCCTCAGCGACCACCACCATAGTTCCCAGCCTCACGCTACTATGTTAAAGACAACACACCGATTTCGGGCATCGCAGTTTCTGGGAATACGAGAAATTATGGTTCAGGCACCTTACTACGGCGAAGCCGCATACCGTACTCCACCTCCTGACTTACCGTCCTTGCTGCTGAAGGAGCGGATTATCTACTTAGGCTTACCGCTCGTTTCAGACGATGACATGAAGCGCAGAATGGGAGTAGACGTCACGAAGCTAATCATCGCTCAGCTTCTTTACCTACAATTTGACGACTCTGAAAAGCCAATTTATTTCTACATCAATTCGACTGGAACATCCTGGTACACCGGGGACGCCATCGGGTTTGAAACCGAGGCGTTTGCAATCTGCGACACGATTAGCTACGTGAAGCCTCCAGTCCATACCATTTGTATTGGTCAGGCGATGGGAACCGCTGCCATGATTCTCTCGGCAGGAACCAAAGGCTACCGTGCCAGCCTTCCCCATGCCACGATTGTGCTCAACCAACCTCGTACCGGAACGCGGGGTCAGGCCACCGACATCCAAATCCGGGCGAAAGAAGTGTTAGCCAACAAGATGGCGATGTTGGATATTCTGTCGCGCAATACTGGGCAATCCATTGAGAAGCTATCCAAAGATACGGATCGCATGTTCTACCTAACGCCTCAAGAGGCGAAGGAATACGGCCTCATCGATCGTGTTTTGGAAAGCACCAAGGACTTACCGAAACAAATTCCGGCGCTAGCTTAACTTTGCTCACCTCGTCGTCCATGGGATATTCCGTTGGCGCGATTGCTCAAACGTTTCTCGTTCTAATACTCCAAGCGCTATGCCTGTTGATGACATTCTTCGTGTCCCGTACAACATTCCTGGCACCCCTTACTGGCAGTGGGTTAACATCTTCACTCGCCTTAGCCAGGAACGGATCGTCTTCATCAACCAACCGTTGACGGATGGCGTTGCCAATTCGATCGTGTCAGCCTTGCTCTATCTGGATTCTCAAGATCAGAACAAACCCATATACCTGTACATCAATTCCATCGGTGATCCAATGGCGGCAGGGATGGGGGGCGTGGATATTGGCATGGTTTCTGTAACCGCAGGACTGGCCATTTATGACACGATGCGGCACATCAAATCTCCGATTTACACGATTTGTATGGGTCAAGCCGTGGGGATGGCTGCTGTATTGCTGTCTGCCGGAACCAAAGGCCATCGTGCCAGTTTGCCCCATGCGTCGATTGTGATTGATCATCCCCGGAGTGGATCACGCGGTCAGGCGACGGATATCCAAATCAACGCAGACGAGGTGTTGTCAAAGCGGCATTTGGTGTTGGAGATTTTGGCAGAAACCACAGGTCAAACGTTTGAAAAGGTGGCGGGCGATACCAATCGCACCCTTTATCTAACGCCCCAGGAGGCGCTGAACTACGGTCTCATCGATCGCGTACTGAGCCATTCGAAGACAGCCTAAGCGGGTGTCCCGATTGGTATTGTTTGCCCTACTAATGTTTCTTAAATTCCGGTAAAAAACTATGCCTATTGGTGTTCCTAGTGTTCCCTATCGGCTTCCCGGCGGTACTTACGAGCAGTGGATTAGCATCTACGATCGCCTCTTCCGGGAACGCATTATCTTTTTGGCTGAAGAAGTTGACGATGGTATAGCCAATGCCATTGTGGCTTACATGCTGTATCTGGATTCTGAGGACTCTTCAAAGCCGATCTATTTGTACATCAACTCACCCGGCGGCTCAGTAACGGCTGGCATGGCCATTTACGACACCATGCAGCACATTAAATCCGAAGTTGTGACCATCTGCGTAGGCTTGGCGGCTTCAATGGGAGCCTTTTTGCTGGCGGCAGGCACGAAAGGAAAGCGACTGGCATTGCCCCACTCGCGTATCATGATTCACCAGCCCCTTGGCGGTGTGGGTCGTCGGCAAGCAACCGATATCCAAATTGAAGCGACCGAGATCTTGCGGGTGCGTAAGCTTTTGAATGAGATCTTGGCTGGACGGACAGGCAAGAGTATTGAGCAAGTTGAAAAGGACACCGATCGCGACTATTTCATGTCTGCGCAGGAAGCCATGGAGTACGGATTGATCGATCGGGTGGTGGAAAACACCCAGTCCGCTGTTTAGGCGATCGCCCTTATACATTCCATAATCTTCGATCACCCTGGTTTCGTTGGAGGGCCAGGGTTTCCTTTGAAATCCTGATGAGCTTTATAGTTCTCCATACTCCTCCTGGGAGGGATGTGGTAATTTAAGGGGTGAAATCGGCGGAATGATGGAGTGTTCTGCTAGTTTGCGCGGATGAACGTATCGGATTGTTATCGCATTTTAGGGTTGAGAACAGGGGCATCGGCAGAAGACGTGAAAGCGTCCTACCGTCGTTTGGTGCGCCGGTATCATCCTGACGTGAATCCGCATAATCAAGAGCAGGCAAAGGATCGCTTTATTCAGCTTACGGAAGCCTACCGAGTTCTACGACAGTCTGTCCTCGCGACACCGCCCGTCCGAGAACCCAACTTTGCCGAGGTACGGCAACGATCGCACCCCGTCTCGCCTGAACCGCCTACCGTCTCTAAACCAGCGTCACGCCAATCGTCACCTCAGGCACCGCCCCCATCGGGATCGTCTCCGAGTTCGGCGTCTTCGTCCTCTCCGGCTGCCCAGCCCCAGGCGCGATCGCACCCTAGTTTTGAAACCGATCTATCGGAAGCTGACCAAGAGCTGAAGCAGAACGCCTATTATCAACTGCAAACATTGCTGAAAACCCAGCGTTTTCCGCGCGCGATCGCCCTTGTTGAAGGACTTGCCCAACGGCTTCCCCAGGATTTAGAAGTGCGGCAGTGGCAGGCGATTACCTATCAACGCTGGGGACGGCAGCTCGTGAGCGATCGCCAGTTTGATAAAGCCCGAATTTACCTGCAAAAAGCCCTCAAAACCGATGCTCGGAATCGCTCCCTTTGGACCGAGGTGCAGCGAGATTTGCGGTGCATCGATGAATATCAGCAAACGCCCCAAGCCACCCAGCTAGAGCGCTAGGATTTGGGCGATCGCCCCTTCCAACTCTTCACGATTGAGGGTGGTAATGATAAAGACCTCTTGGAAACTTTTTCCTTTGCGGGCAATGAGCTTAAAACCTCCACGAATCGGTGTAGAAATCTTCAGCTTAAGCTGGGGAATATTCGAGCGGGTGTGCCCAATAACCGCAGGCGTAACGGTACGAATCCCAGAATATTGGGTCAGCTTTTCCAAAATCGGAATTAATCCAGGAAGATGGGTCGAATGGTTCCAAACAAGTCGTCCGCTGGCCTCTGTCATCGCGAGTCTCCCTAAGCCGACTCCAACGGAGCCATGGTCAACCCTTCACGGCTAAGCTGCTGATGATACAGTTCGGCCTGTTCCTGTGGCCCCACCCACACAATCGCTTGCCCTTCGTAATGCACCTGATTTGTGAGCTTCCAGGCGCGATCGCTCGTCATGTGGGGAATGTACTTCATCAGACAGTTAGCCACATGCTGAAACGTGTTGAAATCATCGTCTAGCACAATGACCTTATAGTTAGGATAGGGCTGCTGAGTAACCTGACTGGATTTACTCGGCGCAACCGTGGGTGAGGCGGTCATTGAGATCCTGAGACTGGCAGACATGAAATCAACCTATTGCATCGAACAATGAATGTAACTGTGACGTACTCCCGACACCGATGCAAACATACGGTGCGGGCTTCTCCCACCGGAAGTGTTCTACCACTGGTTACCGGGTTCGAGCTTTTTATAGTGAGGAAGACGCCCAGCCCCACTGTTGACAATTTTTTCCACCAAGGAGGTTTGCTGTGCTGTTTCAAAAATGCTCTCTATTGCAACCTTGGAAACGGGAGACTTGCGGCCTAGGCCTACGGGTCGGTCAACTCCAGTTGTCGGTCGAAAGCGTACCTATCAGGGGAAATCAACCCTGCGATGCTTAGCCAATTATACCAGGCTGGCGGTTTGCTCGTCTCCCCTCTCCGCCGCCCCGCGATTGCTTGGCATAGCTGCAAGGGGGACTCGCAACCGCCCCGCTTTCATCCCGACACTCGCCTTCGGCAGAGTGCGGGGCTTTCACGGAGAATCTAAAACAGAGACTCTACAGCATTGCTCCAAAGTCTTAAGAAAATGTAAGGTTATTCGACATTTTACCCCACTATCCCTGCGTCCTTGCACAATCTCACCCTTGAAGCGTTCATCATGGATTACAGATACGAAATCGAAGCATAAGCCTGTTCCTGTTGTCCTGTGACTATTTTTTTCCTGCTACTCTTCTGTTTTGGTTTGGTGGTGCTTGCAGCCTATGGCCTAAGCTGGCGCATGAACCGTCTGAACAGCTTGCGATCGCACTCCATCGTAGCGGTTCAAGGCGTAGAAGCTCGCTACCCAAATTTACCGCTGCAACAGTACGGCATTGCGTCCCGGCTCAATTCATCCTCCGGGCGGGTACAAGTTCTATTCCCCAAGCTGACGGAGCGGGGGGACGTGGAGTATTTATTCTCCTGGCATTACATCCGTGATGTGACTCCTGTTGATCCCGATGCTATGCCTCTCGACGCTTTTCGCCGCGATTCAACATTACACACCGCGTGCGAAGTGCTGCCCGTCATCCGGGATCATTTGGAGTTTGAGCAGGATGCACTGCACCTGAATGAGCAACTGCGACGATTAGACCGTCTAGCCGACCTAGTCGCGACCTCTAGTTTCTATGGGGATCAGGTTGAAATCTATGAACGGGCGATCGCTGAGGTGGATACAGCCCTACTCAAAGCTCGCGATCTTCACAAACTCTACGTCCGATTGGTACGCGAAGCCCTCATCGGTGTCCAGATTGCTGGCTATGATCCCTCCAATATTCGGAGCGATCGCCTCACCTTTGAGTTAGAACATCAGCGCTTACGCGAGGAATATCGCCATCTCAAAGATTTAACCGCAGCCTATACAGACTTAATGTTGGGCGATCGCGCTGATTTGGATGCCCATCCCGCCGCCTCTAACCCTAACTCTGAGGACGAGACTTCTCCTAATTTCCCCCCTGATGAAACCCAGGACGATCGTTGAGGGTCGCGCCTCTTATGTTCTACGGGCGTCACATTACCACGCCCATCCCAGGTCTTTTTGGGGCACCCTCCCATCCTTAGAAACCTTGGGGTTTGCTTGCTACGCTGGAAGGTAGGTTTCATTAGTTGCGTATCAATGTCCTAAATTCCAGCTCCAGATCCAATCACAGATCCAATAATTGGAATTGCTCATGGTGCAACCCATCACCCATTCAAAACTAACAACTCAAACCTCAAACCTCAAAACTGGTATCCCAGGTTGCATGACTCCTTCCACTGCATCTCACCCTTGGCACTATGCCTTTGGCCGACAGCGCAACTGGCAATGGCGAGGATGGCGCGTTCGCTATACCTACTATCGCTCCCAAAATTCTGGGGAGGCCGATTCGGCCCTACCCATTTTGATGGTGCATGGATTTGGTTCCGCGTTGACCCAATGGCGACATAATGGGCAGGTTCTCAGCCAGCATCACCCCGTCTATGCCCTGGATCTGGTGGGCTTTGGTGGCTCCGAGAAGGCATCGGCTCCCTATAAGGTCGAGTTTTGGGTGGAGCAGATTTTTGAGTTTTGGGATACGTTTATTGGTCGTCCGGTCGTATTGGTCGGCCACTCGCTAGGTGCATTAGTCGCCTTAAGTACGGTGGTGGCGCATCCGGCCTTGGCGCAGGGACTCGTGTTGATGACCTTACCTGCCTCGCGCCAAGAGATGTTGCCGGCCTGGGCATCAGCTATAGCTGGAACGATGGAGCGGGTCTTTGCAAATTCATGGGTGGTGCGCCCGCTGTTTCGACTCATGCAGCAACCGAGCATGATGCGCCGTGCCCTAAATCTTGCCTATACCGATCCGTCACGCGTAACCGACGAACTGGTTGAACTCTACTGTATGCCCACCTGGGATCGCGGCGCGGCTCAAACCCTCGTACGCCTCTCTAAAGCGGCAACCCATCCTAGCTACGCTCCAAACACCATTCAGCTTCTCGATCGCTTAAACGTGCCGACCTTAGTACTGTGGGGAGAGTGCGATCGCATTGTTCAGTTGAAAAACCGACAGGTCATTTTTGACCATCACCCCTGCATGGAGCTTCGTACGGTTCCTGACGCTGGGCATTGCGCCTATGAAGAGAGTGCTGACGTGGTTAACCAAGAAATTCTACATTGGGCGCGAACAGTGAGCAGCACCGTAAACAGCGACAGGTAGGCTCCAATGTGGAATCTGGCCTTCTAGCCTACGTAGCCCTGATGGTCGGGAAAGGGCTTTTGTGGATGATCGGGTCGTTGACGCTGCACCATCCGCCTGCGCCAACTGCGAATGCTAGCCGCCGTGCGGGCAATCGGCGGCAGATAAGCGTTGGGATCGTGATAGTCAGACAAATCAGTTGGACGTGCCATTGTATTCATACAGGGAGCAAGGCTATCGAAGTGATCCTCAAGCTCTAATGCCCGCAAAACTTGCTCTGTAGTGTGGTAGCGCTCACGAGGGGAAATTTTCAGCATCTTGTCCAGAACCTTGGCAAAATGCGCTGAAACATTCACTTGTTCTTGCCATAGAATCTCACCACTATACGAATCATAGTCAAACGCAAGGGGAGGATGTCCGGTGAGCAAAAATAGGCAGGTGACCCCTACGGCATAGATATCACTGGCGTAAATTGGACGGAGGGATAATTGCTCTGGTGGGGCAAAGCCGACCGTACCCACGAAGTTCGTTGCCGGACTGTTGTCATCTGTGTCGGGTTCAGCAAACTGGGCTATTTCTTCTTTGACCGCTCCAAAGTCGATTAGCACTAATCGGTTGTCATCCAAGCAGCGAATGATGTTGGGAGGTTTGATATCACGGTGAATGACCTGATTGCTATGCACAAAGCTGAGAACCGGAAGCAGTTCCCGCAGACATTGCTTGACTGCTTCTTCAGTCATAGGACCCTTGCTGCGAACTAGTTTGGCAAGGGTAGCTCCCTTAACGTATTCCTGGACGAGAAAAAACTCATCGTCTATCTGAAAGTAGTCCAACAAGCGAGGAATTTGGGAATGACTACCCAACCGACTCAAAATAGACGCTTCTCGTTCAAAACGCTCGCTGGCCTTACATAAGATAGACGGGTTATCCACTTTGGGGCAGAGGTGTTTGATGACACAGAACGGCGATGCAGGGAGCGCTTCATCCTTGGCTAGGAAGGTAACGCCAAATCCTCCTCGACCTAGCATTTTTAGGACTTTGTAACGATCGCGAAACAATTGGTTGGTGCCACACAGTTGTCCCAAACGGGTTTGGTGTTGGGCTGAAGATCGCCGTTTCGAAAGGGTTGCGATCGAAGAATCCATCTACGTAAAACCTAAGTGATTTTATGAGGAGTTTAATAAATTGAATGCGCGGATTGGGTGTATTTAAGGTTTGCTTTATGGTAACTTCAACGGCCACTTCACTTAAATCGGAAATCCTCGGATCTTCGTAGAGCTTCGTTAGGGGAATCAGATTGGCTCTACGAGAATACCGTTGACCGTTGCGCACCTTGCTCTGGGCTAGAGGCGGGATCAATGCCTATTAAGGGCTACAGGGTTTGTATCCATCGAGCCTTAAGGCGGGTTTTAAGGCGATCGCTCAGGGGCATTCGAATCTGACGAATGCTGCTGGATAAATTCAGCCAGCCACCGCTTTACATAATAGGTTGCCCAACAATCATCTTCGTTATAACGAAGGATCGCATCTAAATAGACGCGATCGCCCGTTGCTTGCCACTGATCGTACCAACAGATTGACTGTGCCCCGTTGGCCTCAGAATCTCGCCATTGAAACCCAATCCAGCGGGCAATGTGCTTCAGCGCGTAGCTTTCAACGGGCAGAACGGCAACCCGGGTAATCCGTTCGTGGATGTCCACAAAGCGCTCGAGGAGGTTCTGAATATCTGTTTCGGGCATATGATGGGCGATCGCCAGTTTCCGAATAATTTGAGCTTCGTAGGGACAGAAATGGAAAATCGGTGCATTGGGATAGCGCTCAACCAACTGGAGAAACTGCTGCCAAATTTTAGGTTCCTCTTCAACAGAATTAGCCCATAGGGCGTGGAATTCATCTTGGTGGGATCGGTGGTCAATGACCAACACACCGTGCAGATAGGTCAAATTATGTTCCGGAGCGGCCTCAATATCGAAGTAAAGCTCGACATCTGCGGAGGGTAAATCCTGAGGGGCGAGCAGGGGTAAATTTTCCTGCTCATCGGGATCCCAATAGGGCAGAGCCACTTGACCGACCGTCGCTTTGGCTTGCTGAATGAGCCGCTGAGCCACCTGGGGGCCAAACCCCGGCAATCCTTCTAACGCCTTGACGGAGAGCGCGGATAAATCTTCCAAACTCTGAACACCCAGAGCTTGAAGGTGCGTATAGCGACTAGGGGTGACACCGGGCAGTAGGGACAAATGGTGCTCGGATTGGGCGATCGCGTAGCAGTGCGTGTACCACTGGCAGAGGTCACAACGGCTATGGGCGATGAAGACCTCTGGTTCCTCTGGGTGCATCAACGTTTGAATACAGCCTTCGAGGGTTTCCTCCATTCGAGGCAGCATGTCATCGAGGGATACCGCATAGGCGCCTCGCTGCCGCAAAATTAACCAGCCGTGATCGGGCAATCGGCCTTGCAGTTCGGACAGCAAATAGGACTGAAAGGCAGCGACCACTTGATAATCGGCTTTCGGGCGTTTACCCAACTTAATATCAACGGGAACATAGTGCCAGTTGCCCAATCGGGATGGGGCGTCTTGGCGGATGAGAAGTTTAGGGTAGCTGACTAGCTGCACATTGCCCCGCGATACGTGCAAAACGCCATTGGCAATCCGATCGACACCTTGCCCCATTAAATCCAACGTGGCAGCCGCACCGTTAACCCAATCATGACGAGGATAGGGAACGTGATGTAGGGGTTGATGTTGGTCGAGTACCCAGCGTTGATGCTCTAGGCTATCTTGCCTCAGTTTTAAAGAGTAATCACTGGGTTGATCTTGGTAGCGTTGATCCCCATACAGGTCGAGAAATGCACGGCGCGAACACCGTTGATAACTCAGCAAAACTTCGTCTGTGACCACAATTGTATTGAGATCGCTTTCAATCTGCTCAAACCCATGAAGAACGGTGAGCGATCGCCCACCTCGAGCATCCATATGAACGGTAGCATCAAATTGTGACCGAGCATTCCAGGCTTGAATCGGACTGATCCCCGCACTATTTGCCATTCCAGTATCCGGGGCCGAGCGTCCTGCCTCAGCCCCTCCGTAGTGGAGTCGGTGGAACTCAGGCGTCAATATCTTCCGTGCAGGGCTTCTTTGGATACCTGCACCCTATTTGGAGCGTCTTCATAATGGATGGAAGCAAATTTTGCTGCCGCATATAGTCCGCATGCAAGCTCTTGTTGCTAACTACTTTACAATATTTTTCGTTTTTTATGGTTAGAGCCGCTTTACATCCTAGGGAATTCGGTAGCGCAGAACCGTAGGTCGTGGACTTTTTTGACACGATACACTTGGACATAGGTTGTCACGTCTATAAGTCATAGGGCGCGATCGCCTGTCTCACGTCGTAGGAGCGCAGACCATGGAACGAGGGCTGATGTGGTTACCTTTGCTGGCGTTGTTCCTTGGGCTAGCTTGGGCCGGATGGAATGAATACCAAAAAGTGGAAGCCTACAAGCAGTGGGCAACGTCTTACAATCGTGCCAAGTACGACATCTACGCCGCTCTTGGACAAACGGGCAATATCCTAACCTGGGGTAAACCAACGCGGCGCGGCGTGATCGACACCCACAGCCTTTCCCTGCACGATGTTTCCTCAATTGCGGTACGGGTGGGCGATCGCACCCTCGCCTCAGCAGATCTTGAACCAGCCCCACCCAGCGATCTCAAAGGCCGTGCTGCCCTGGAATTTCACATGAAAACCGCTCAGCCCACGGTCACCATTCCGTTTACGGACGTGACGCTTGCAACCCAGTGGGCGATCGCCCTTGACCGGGACTTAAGGAACATTCAGGAGTCCCCATCAAATGTGGGTTAGCGAAACTCACTAAACTTTTCTAAATTTTGAATGCCTCACGGGTTCAATTTTTGGGATGGGAGGTTTTACACTTAATCATCACCCCATTGAACGCTAGCTGTGGGCGATTGCGTTTAAGCCTTTTCGATATCCTTGCTGTGCCATTGAATGCCATGAGTCCCATCGCCGCTATTTCAAAATCAGATCTCGATCGCAGACGTTCTCAACTGCGGAAGCAACGACGGTGGAAGTTGCTGAGAGGCATGTGGCGCACAGTCGCGGTGGCAGGGATTGCGGCTGGCGTCGTGTGGGTGGCGCGGCTACCGATTTGGCTGTTGCAAAGCTCAGAACAGGTCATAATTGAGGGCGAGGAAGTACTAACTGAAGACACCATTCGCTCACTTTTGCCAATTGCCTACCCCTATCCCTTGGTCAAGCTCAGACCCCAGGCGATCGCGGCCCACCTCGAAGCCCAGGCCCCGATTGCAGATGCAGTGGTGATTCGCCATATTTTTCCCCCTCGACTTGTGGTGCAGATTCAAGAACGCCATCCTGTAGCCTTACTAGTATCTGCTAATACGCCCGATGTCATTCCTCGACCTCAAACCTTACCTACAGGTGCGTCCACGCCTCCTTCTGCGTCGATGCCCATTGAGCTCTTGGATGAAAAAGGATTTCGGATGTCCTTTGAGAACTACGTCACCCTAAATAAGTTTGCCAAACTGCCAGATCTGAGGGTCATTGGCATGCAAGAGCAGTATCGATCGCAGTGGGAAACCATGTATCAGTCCATTCTGCACAGTCCTGTTAAGATTTCTGAAGTCAATTGGCAGGAACCAACGAACGTCATCTTAGAAACGGAATTGGGATCGGTTCATATTGGGGCATATACCGATGCATTTCCTCAACAACTCCAGATTCTTGATCAAATGCGCCGCGTGCCAGAGCAACTTGATAGTCGTCAAATTGACTATATTGATCTAACACAGCCTGATGCACCACTTCTGGAGTTGGGAACAAATTCAGGCTCAGGAGCTTGGTTATTTAAGGTGGAGGGAGAGCCGTAGTGCGCGGAATGAGTCGTATCTAGCCTCAAACGAGGTTTTCAGGGCAAATTGGTTGGTTTGATGAACAGCAAAATGCATCTGCTCTCAGTTATGTATAGCGCTAGCCATACCGACTAGAACCGGGTGCAGGGGGTTCACCCCTACGGGAAGGCTACGCCCCCCCTTTGTCCTAACTAACTCCCCCACTGCTATACAAGGGGATACTGTGGATTAGAATCTGAAGAATTGTTTGACAAATCAACGTACAAACTTGCTGCGCATAGTAACAAATGGAATAGAGATGAGGTTAGCCATAGCAAGGCTTAAGAATCATTAGGAGATTCTGTGCTGTTATTGGTTTTTTAAGCAACTTACCCTATAGTTATCTAGAGTCTCACTAGGGCGCGATCGCAGAGTCTATTATTCTTAAAAGGTCTTACATATTTTTTGATATCAAATTTAGGAAGTACAGACGATAGGTTGGGAGCTAGGTGACTGATCAAGAACATTCAAACAACGAAGAATTACACACAGTTTCAGTATCGATGAATGCTTCAAATCCGTTTACAGGTTTCAGTGGACTGAATTCAAGCCAGTTGCACGACAATAGCAGCGATTCCCTGGCGGATGAATCCAGGAGTGGTGAAATTGTGCCGAGTAGCATAGCCAAGATCAAGGTGATTGGAGTCGGTGGTGGCGGTTGTAACGCCGTTAACCGCATGGTCTCCAGTGGTGTCATAGGTATTGAGTTTTGGACAGTCAATACGGATGCTCAAGCTCTGAAGCATTCATCCGCACATAATTGTTTGCAGGTGGGTCAGAAAGTGACCCGGGGGCTCGGAGCTGGCGGCAATCCTGCCATTGGGCAAAAGGCAGCGGAAGAGTCACGAGACGAGATCTCTAGTGCCCTTGAAGGATCTGATTTGGTGTTCATCACTGCAGGCATGGGGGGGGGAACCGGAACTGGAGCTGCACCCGTCGTTGCTGAGGTCGCAAAGGAGGTGGGGGCACTCACCGTAGGGGTGGTGACCCGTCCCTTCAGCTTTGAAGGACGCCGCCGCACGAATCAAGCCGACGAAGGAATTGAAGCCCTTCAAAGTCGGGTCGATACCCTCATTGTGATTCCAAACGATAAGCTGCTGTCGGTCATCTCAGAGCAGACCCCAGTGCAAGAGGCATTCCGGGTGGCGGATGATGTCCTGCGCCAAGGGGTGCAGGGAATTTCAGACATCATCACGATCCCAGGGCTGGTCAACGTTGATTTTGCCGATGTGCGGGCAGTGATGGCGGATGCCGGGTCAGCATTGATGGGAATCGGGATCGGTTCCGGTAAATCGCGTGCCCGTGAAGCTGCCATGAGTGCAATTTCTTCGCCGCTGCTAGAGTCGTCGATTGACGGTGCGCGGGGCGTAGTCTTCAATATCACGGGGGGTAGCGATCTCACCTTGCACGAAGTGAACGCCGCTGCCGAGATTATCTATGAAGCGGTGGATCCCAATGCCAATATCATCTTTGGTGCAGTGATTGACGAGCGGGCTCAGGGTGAGGTTCGGATTACGGTCATTGCGACTGGGTTTAGCGCCGAGGCTCCGGCTCCTCCCGCAACGACGACGACGAGAGTGGCAACGCCCATGAGGCGATCGCTCTCAACGCCAACGCCGCCGCCAACGTCTTCCCCCTCGACCGAACCACGGAAATCCCCTCCAGGTTTGGATATTCCGGAATTTTTGCAGCGCCGTCGCCCTAACCGTTAATGACTTCTGGGGGCGATCGCCCAATCCAAAACCTTGATATTCTCGACACTGGGAGGAGCGATCGCCCCTCCCACTTTTGTATGACTTAGTAGGGTACACGTCTAGGGTTGGCGATCGCCCACAGACTGAAGATGGGCTACAGGTGCTGTTTGGCGAGGCCGAACCACCAGCGCACCGATGAGATAGCCGATGGTGCAGACAGCGAGCCCGTACACATTAACGCCCAGATCCACCGCATACTTGCCGCTACCGAGCGCAACCCAAGACGGAAACAGCGACGTGCCCAACGCATTTTCCATCACCCGCACCACTCCAAAGACGAGGCCGGGAATAAACGCGAGGTAGAAACTGAGGCGACCTGCCGAGGGGATGAAGGACAGCAAAAAGATGGGGGCAAGTCCCATCACCATTGTGCCGCTGATCGTCGTTGCTAAAATCACCGCAGGGCCAACGCGATCGCCAAGGTAAACGCTCAGGAGCGGTACGTTCCCTAGAATGCCCGCCGCAATGATCGCCCATCGACCAATGTAGGCTTGTTTCTCCGTTGGAGTTCCCTGGTGATTGTGCCAGTCCCTTGCGACCAATTTTGCCACGCTGGAAAAGGTAGAATCGAGCGTGGAGCCTGCACTGGTTAGCATGATGGCGTTGAACACCAGTAGCATCGGTAATCCAAACAGAGCCGGAACCGTGAGGGGCGGATGACCTTCAATGCCAAACGTTCGACTATACAAACCTACCGTGCTAAAGAGCAGGATGAATCCACCGCTAATCAATCCGGCCAGAATAAAGCCACGCACCATGACACGAGGCGAGGTGATGAAGGCGCGATCGGTCAGTACCGGATCGTGAAACGGATAGCTGAACACTTGCACGAAGGCTAAACCACAGAAGGTGAGTCCCGCCAACTGGGTGTCTTGGTCTACCACGGGCAGTCCTTCAGTAGCAAGACCGGGGGTGAGGGCAGCCAGAATCACAACCAGTAGCATGGCAGCCAAAATCATCTGGGCGCTGTCGGTTAATAGGCTACTCCGTAACCCTCCCAAAAGGCTGTAGTAGATCGTAAATGCAGTCACAGCGATCGCCGCAATCCAGTATCCCGCACTACCTTCTGCCCCAAAGTAGAGGGAGAAGACTTTCGTATTTGACCAAACTTCGTTGATGAGGCGAATGGCGATCGCCATCAGGAACAGCTTGGCACACAACGCTCCGTATTTGCTGACCAAAAACTCAGGGATCGACCGATGCCCCCCACGCACCCGCAGGAAGTAGAGGGCGATCGCGGCAGTCACGAAGCTTAAATAATAGATAGCGTAGCCAATGCCGCCCAATACACCAAAGGTTCCGGCTAAACTAGCGGCATTATCAATCGATTTTGCAAAAATCCAGGAAATAGCAGCACTGGCAACCAAGAGCCACAAGCCCGGAGCTTGCCCCGTGTGGGACTCCCCAGAGAAAAATTCGGTGGCAGGTACGCGATCGGGGGTTGTCTTACGGACGACCCGGTAGATCAGCAACCCATAGCCAAGTAACAGCGTCCACGTTAAGCCAGCAGACGTAATCATGCGAGTTTCGATGCTCCTCTAGGACAAAGACTTTCGTGTGCTTACGATATCAGTCCTGCCCCATATATAGATTAGGAAACACTGAGAATGGGGGTGAGTTATTCAGCTAGGAACTAGGGGTGGAGATAGCTGGATACCAGTTTTGAGTTGACGATATGTTGTGACGTCGGAGATTCCCGTATTGGATGGGTTCCGTAACGGGTATATAAGATGCCGTTAAGGTTCCCCATCATCGCTGGGAAGGCTGGGTTGGCGGGATTTGAAGATGACCCATCCCAAGCCTAGGATCGCTAGCGGAATTAAAGCGATCGCCACTCCCGAAGAAAACTTTCTGCCGTTTGTCTCCGGCGTCGATTCGGAATCCCTTGGGGCTGCCTCTGAAAGGGTGGTCGGTGTAGGTGCAGGGGCACTCGGGGCGATCGTGGCAACGGTAACATCAAACCGCAGTTCAAAAGGCTGAAAGGTGGCCGCAGCGCTTGGTTGTCCGGTAATGACCAGTTCATAAGCACCGACGCCTGGGAAGGTAATCGTTGCACTGGGAACGTTTTCGTATCCTTCGACGGAGAGCGGCGTGAGGGCAGGGGTGGCGATCGCACCATCGTTTTCTCCAGTGCCCGACACCGCATACACCGTTAACTGACAGTCGCAATCCGAAAGGGGAATCGCTTGCCCTCCCCGCTGAGTTAGGGCAAACCAGGCGAGGGTTGGTTCGCCTGCGCGGGGAGCATCGTTAGGCTCCACATGAACCGTGCCGCCTACATCCTTACTGATTTCGACTTGATGGGCGATCGCCTTGATGCTGCCCAGACTGAGGGTGGTACTAATAGTTAGAAAGGTCAGAATTTGAAGCGGCTTGAATAGACGAGTCATGATCTCTTGCAGTACCAGAATTGGATGGATGGATTTGGAAAAGATTGAATCTGGGCGATCGCACTAGCAACACGCCCAAAACGGCGATCGCCAGTCCAGCGGTGCAGGCGTAGTTCACCCAGGTAAGCTGTGCCCGACCCAGGTAATGGGTTCCTATCAGGAAGCAATGAGCAGCACAGAAGAGGAGGGCAGGCACACAGAGCCAATGTAGCCCCTTCCAAAGACGACCCAAACGAGTCTGCGCCCAGTCAAAACTGGTGAGCGCTGCCGGAGTCATCAAGCCCAGGGCGATCGCCCCAGATACCAGGCCAAGTTGATGACGGAGCACCATGAACGCGAAGGCCTCTAGATTCCAGCCCCAAAGATGATCCATCATGTGGGCACTGTGAGCTACAGCCAGTACAAACGCACTGACCCCAATGGCGCGGCGATATTGTAAGGGCTGGATCCCAAGCGATCGCAGGGGGCGAGCTACTAAGGCCAAGATGAGTAACCCTAGTGCTAGGTGTCCGGTGGCATCCACCATCACATCCCCCGTGCGCATCAGGGTTAAAAGACCGATGGTGAGGGTAATCCAGCCGCCCATGCGAAATAGCTGACTGCGGCGATCGCGACTGAGCAAACTGGCCGAAATCCCGACCCCCAGCATCGTGGGCAATGTCCCGATCCCAAAGGCCAGCATCGTTGCCATTCCTAGCATTGCACTGCCCGTTTCAGCGGCTTTAATCTGAGCGACGTAGAGAAAACCACAGGGCATTAATCCCCACACCATCCCCAGCAGCACCGGAGTCCACCACTGGGTCATGAAGGAAAGCTGCATCATGCTGCGACTGAGGCGATCGTGCAATGTCCCGCTTGCCATCGGATTTAGGAGGGGAATCATCGGCAAGAGCTTGGGATTAATCTGTACCAGACCGAGCCAAACCAAGGAGCCTCCGGTCAGTAAAGCCACAATTCGCCGCACCGTGCTACCGACTCCTGCCAGTTGTCCGCTAGCCATCATCAGGGAACCGAGCGCACCGATGCCCAAACCGACCAAGGCATAGCTCGCAATCCGCCCCAGATTCAGGGCAACGTGAAAGAAAATTTGTTGGTTTGATGCCTTCGCTGCGTTGGGCTGGTTTGATAGGCCAAACGCCACCGTCAGCGGGCCACACATGCCTGCACAATGACTAAAACTTCCTAGAAATCCTAGGGCTGTGATTAACCAAAAATCAAGCACGGATGCACAAACGGCCTGCGGGGTGGCGATGATTTAGACAGGATTTGCCGCAATGGATCCAAAGACCCAATGCCCTATCAATTCTAGGGGGATGGCGGGACTTGGAGGACTTCAACATCCTGGATTACCTGCCCATCATGAACTAATTCTTCATGGGTATTGGCATTGAGCACCACGCTGACATCGTAGGTGCCGGGAGGCAGCGGATTCAGGTAGTACCAGTTGCCGTAGAGTCGGGTGATTTTTTCACCGTTGATGAACAGGTGGGCATGACCTTCTGTAGGTAACGTTGATGCGTTGACCCGTTCGGGTGCGAAGGTAAAGTTTGTAACTTGCACTTCCAAGTTCCATCCCTGCATGGCATCCGGATGAATGATCAAATCAACGCTCGGAACAGCGACTCCATCGGGAATTTCCATGGATTCATGGTGATGCTCATCGGGAGCCATGTCCATACTAGTACTGGGGGAATGACTAGTACTGGGGGAATGGGCATCAGCCTCAGGATGGGGATCTGATGACTCATGGGCAACGGTGAAAAATGCATCGGGGACAGGTTCGGCTAGGGCGATTGCACTCCCCAGGCCAGGAGTCATGCAGGAGGCGATCAAAGCAAATCGTAGTCTGGAGATCATCAGCAGTCGGCGACGTAACGGTTGACAGTGAACGGTAGACTCTTGTGCAGATAAAAAATCGCCTTGGAACTCCACCATTCCAGAGTTCCAAAAGCGACCCTACACCCCTAGTAAGGTGTAGTAGAGATTCTTTTACCTTGACCTATGCTGAAGCGTTTGCCGGGGAATGTCAAAAGACAGGTTGTCAAAGTTTAGATGCCTCAACAAAGGTAGCGATCGCCCCCGGCATTCGGTATGGTAAAGAAGTGTTATCCACTTGGTTTGGAAGTTTAAGCTACTATGGCTCCCTTGCCTGATCCCCGTCCGAAGCACTTGTCCTTAGGAACGTTAGAAACAGAAATCTTGAACATTTTGTGGGATTTCGAGTCTGCCACCGTGAAGGACATTCACGATCGCATCCTGGCAGACCCCGACCGCGAGTTAGCCTATGCCTCGGTGACGACAGTGCTTCAGCGGTTAGCCCAAAAGGGATGGGTGGAGTCCAGTAAGTGCGATCGTGCCTTTGTATGGCGACCGACCCTCTCCCGCCAAGAGGCACAAATGTTGAAATCCCACGATCATCTACGGCAATTTCTCTCCATTAGCAACCCGGACATTGTGGCCGCGTTTGCCGATGAGTTAGATCAGACGAGTTTGGCGCAGCTTGATGCGATCGCCGACTGCATCCGAACGGCACGCCAGGAGCGGGAGGCTCAGTGATGCACACCGGATTTCTTTTACTAACCCTAGGCCTGGCTTGGCTGATCCGCGCTAGGGCAACGGGAGCAGGGACAGACTGGCGCGATCGCTGGCACGCTGCGCTGCAATCGTTTGTACTCCCCCCGCTGCTGCTGATCATGACCGCGATCGCAACGTTGTGCATGGGAACCCAGGGGCAAATGATCGGCATTCCGGTGGGTTGGATTGGCTACTCGGTCGCGATCGCCTTTTTAGGATGGGCAGCGTTGTCCCTAGTCTGGTTTGCAGTTCAGGCAGGGCGCACTCTGCGTCAGTTGCCCATTCAGGAATCGGTTACGGTTTACGGTCGCCTAGGCTATGTCGTTGAGCTTCCCACCCTCTTTGCTGCTCAAATTGGGTTGTGGACGTCCCGTCTTGTCGTCAGTCGCCATCTGTTAGATACCTTGTCGCCAGAGCAGACAGAAGCTGTCCTGCACCACGAAGACGCCCATGCCCACTATCGCGATCCCTTCTGGTTTTTCTGGCTGGGCTGGATTCGTCACCTCACACACTGGCTCCCCCAAACTGAAGCCCTATGGCAAGAATTACTCTTACTTCGAGAACTGCGGGCGGATCAATGGGCCGCTCAGCAGGTGGATCCGTTGGTACTGGCAGAAGCTTTGCTAGCGGTGGTATCTGCGCCTGCGATCGCCCTACCCGACTACGGGGCTGCCTTTGGCGCGATCGCCCCATCCCAGCTGTTAGAAGAACGGGTCAATGCCCTCCTTTCGTCGCCTCCGAGTGGCTCGTGCGCTTTATCGGCCCAATCATGGCTGTGGCTCCTGTGGGCACTTTTGCCGTTAGCGCTCACGGGATTGCATTCTTGAGCGTCCAGCCAACGAACCGGAACGGTGTTGTGCCGCACGTAGAGGGGATGGCGAGGTTGCCCCTGTTGGGTGATACCCAGGCAGTATAGCGATTGGTGATTTGGCCAAAGTTCTAGAAAAGCGCGATCGCGCCCTTGCCATCGTCCGCTATTTCCCCACGCTACTATCACCCGCTGGGCCGCATGACAAGCGGACAGTAGAAATCGATCATTGTCGATCCCCACCGGATCGGATAGTTGGCGAAGATAGGCTGGATCGGGCGATCGCACGGCAAATAGATTCACCACTTCCAAGACTCCGTAGCCCCAATCCTGGGCAAAGCGAACACAGCGGCGGAGGCTAGGATCTAACCTGCGCTCATCTGCCGTACTAGGATTGAGCATCGCAATGGTAATCTGAGGGGCTGTGGCCTCCCAGCAATACCGAAGGGAATACCGATAGCGATCCCTCGGATCGACCATGACTTGCCCCTGCCATTGTTCCGTTTGGTAGGTTCGGCATACAGTTTGAAACTGGATTCCCATCATGCGAGTTCGCCAGCGTTACTTCAGAGCGGAAATGTCCCACGCGGCTGCTACACTAATCCGCAGCAATAGATCCAAAAATCGAAGCACAGGCGGCAGCCGTTTCCAGGTTTGAACCCAGGTAGGGAGGTTTGCCACCCCTGTATCAGGTCCAATCGCGCCTCCCTATGGTGATCGCTCAGTCGAATCTGCCAACTGAAAACGGACTGCACCAGCGGTATTCCTCCCGACCTCTGCCCCCAGCAACCCATGAACGGCAACGCGTAGAATAGTCCAGCGAGGCCGTGTAAGCTCCGGAAGACAAGCGGTTGATAAGGCTGGCGAAGGCGAGTTGGCATACGACGAAGAGAAGAGATGATGGTGGATCTAGCTCAAGCTTAATTCTGCATAGAATGTTTGCAGAAGAGGATACCTCAACTCTGAGAGTTTAATACCAATTCTGAGTGTTGAGTTCTCAGTTTTGAGTTATGAATGCGTTGCACCGCCAGGGATATTAGCCTTTCATCTGTAGCCGGAACTTTTGAAATTGGTATAACATGGTCTTGCGCTTCTTATCCAAATGGAACGTATGTAACCGCGCGCAGTCGTTGGCTACAGTAAGGTTATTCATATAGCTGTTGCCAGCTAGCTTAGGACATGGACATTTTGGTGGGGCGGCTTCGCCGTCCCACCAAAATGTCCTAACTGGTATGGCTAGCGCCATACAACATAAGGTGCCCCTTGTAAGCATGACCTTGTCTCTAACTAGAGGAACTGCGAACCAGGGATTAATCCTGATCAACACCAAGTCAACGAACTACTCTGGGTTAAAAGGGTTAAAAATCTAGTCATGCCAGAGGACGATTCACATTTTTTAAGGTAATCAGGTTGACATGGGTACAATTGAGGAAGGTGTCACGGTGTCTGGATTGCTTATGCCAGAGTTATGCTGAACCAGCATCCTTTCCTATCCGAGCATATTTCTGCCCACGATTGGCACCGCACTCCAGAAGCAGTTAAGCATCTGGTGGAGATGTTGCTGGTTAATATTGCGGCTTCGGAAAATGAAAGTCGCTTAGTTCAGTTTCTCGATGCCACACCGCTTGGGATTGCCGTCCATAACGCCCTAGGACAGATTGTTTACATTAATCAAATGGGGCGGGACTTGCTGGGAGTGAGCCATTCCGTCGATCTCATCCCTGGAGATCTGGCAGAAACGTTCAAAATTTATCGCTATGGCACGTCAGACCCTTACCCCGTTGACGAGTTACCCAGTACCCGTGCGCTCGCTGGCGAGACGACCCAAGTGGATGATATTGAGATCCATCGGTGCGATCGCACCATCCCGCTAGAGGTAAAGGCGACCCCAATCTTTGATGATAATCAGGTGGTATACGCCATTGCGGCATTTCAAGACATTAGTGAGCGCAAACGCCTTGAGGCCGAACACCAACGCCGCACCATAGAACGCTCCATTGTCGAAAATACCCTCCGGCAGCGTGAACGTCACTACCGTCAGATGATTCAAGCCCAGACGGATCTCGTGTTGCGATCGCTCCCTGATACCACCATTACCTTCGCGAACGATGCCCTGTGCCGAGCGCTGGGTCTACCGCTAAACCAAGTGTTAGGCAAGAGATGGAATACCTTTGTCCCGCCGGATGATATCGAAGAAATCACCCGCAAAATTGCAGCCTTAACCCCAGACCACCCGACCTTTGAGAACATCAATCGGGATTATTGGGCGAATGGCGAAATTGGATGGACTCAATGGGTAAACCTGGGCATTTTTGACAGTCAAGGAAGACTCCTGGAAATCCAGTCCGTAGGGCGCGATATCACCGAACTCCAAGAGCAGATCTTGCGGGAGCAAGCCCTGAATCGAGTGTTTCAGGCCATTCGCAATTCCTTGGATCTAGACATGATCTTTACCACTGCTACCGAAGAAGCGTCTCATCTGTTGCAGGGGTTAGATTGCTATGTGGTGCAGTATTTGCCAAGACAACGATTGTGGCGGTGTGTGGCCGAATTTCGCCATCGTGCCGATCATCCAACCACTACCGGATTTGAAATTATGGATGGCAATACCCCATTTGCAGAGCAGCTCAAGCCGTTTCAATCCATATTTGTAGATGATACGAGCTGTCTGGACGCTCCGATTAATGCCGAAATTGCAGCACACTTCCCTGGATCGTGGCTATTCGTCCCCTTGGTTGTGGACGGCAAGCTTTGGGGTAGTTTGACCCTCATGACGGAGGATCGTCCATTTACATGGCAACCCGAACAAGTGGAACTGGCTCAGGCGATCGCCAATCAGCTAGAAGTCGCAATTCACCAAGCGAACCTCTACCGTCAGGTGCAGCTAGAGTTAGCTGAGCGTCGGCGTGTGGAAGCAGCACTCAGGGAAAGTGAAGCCCGATTTCAAAATATGGCCGCAAACGTTCCCGGTGCCATTGTCCAGTATCTGCTTCGTCCAGATGGATCAGATAGCGTGCTGTACATGAGTCCGGGTTGCGATCGCCTATGGGAAGTGGATGCCGCAGAGGTGATTGCCGATGCCTCTATTCTTTTTGGGGTATGATTCATCCTGACGATTTACCAGGCATGCAAGCCTCGGTGATGGAGTCTGCCCAGACGTTGCAACCGTGGTCCCACGCATGGCGGATCACAACGCCGTCTGGACAGGAAAAATGGCTAGAAGCCGTAGGCCGACCGACTCGCCAGCCCAATGGCGATATTCTATGGGATACGCTAATCCTAGATGTCACAGAGCGCATTCAGGCCAAATACCGCTTTCAAGCCTTGGCCGCCAATACACCCGGCGTGATTTATCAATACGTGCTGCGTCCAGATGGCTCGAACTCTATGCTGTACGTCAGTCCTGGCTGTCGGGATTTATGGGAACTAGAGCCGCAAGCCATTATTGAGGACGTAGAACGGACGTGGCACATGGTGCATCCCGATGATTTACCCGCCATGCGAGCGTCGGTGCTTGAATCGGCTCAAACCCTAGCCCCCTGGAATTATGAATGGCGGATTACCACACCATCGGGCCAGCAGAAATGGTTACAAGCCTCAGCTCGCCCGCAGCGCCACACCAATGGTGATTTGGTTTGGGATGGTTTGGTTTTAGACGTGAGCGATCGCAAACGGGCAGAAGAAGCCCTTACCACCAGTGAACAGTACTTACGCACCATCATTGAGAATGAACCGGAGTGCGTCAAAATCCTTGATACGAGGGGCAATATTCTAGATATAAATCCGGCAGGGCTGAAGATGCTCGAAGCAGATACCCCTGAGCAGATCATCGGTCGTCAGGTAAAATCTCGGATTCTTTCCGAACACTATCCAGCCTTTCAGTCGCTCCATCAACGGGTTTTGCAGGGTGAAATGGGACAGCTAGAATTTGTGATTGTGGGCTTGAAAGGAACCCACCGATGGGTCGATAGTCGCGCTGTGCCGCTTCGCAACGAGCAGGGTGACATCGTGAGCATCCTCGCCATTACTCGCGACATTACCGAACGCAAACAAGCAGAACTGGCCCTAGCGGAAAGCGAACAGCGATTATCCACCCTCATTAGCAACCTGCCGGGATATGTCTACCGCGTTCGGAATGATCTCGACTATAGGCCGCTATTTATCAGTCAAGGCGTTGAAGCGGTTACAGGCTACCGTCCAGACGAGTATTTAGTGGAGCGTTCGATCTCTTGCCGAAAAGAGATGCACCCGGATGATGCGCAGTCCGTATGGGACACGGTTCAAAAAGCCCTCAATGAGCACCTCCCCTACGAGTGTGAATATCGCATCATCACCAAAACAGGACAGGAAAAATGGGTTTGGGAACGGGGGCAGGGAATTTACGCTGAGGATGGCTCTTTGCAGTGGCTAGAAGGGTTTGTAACCGACATTAGCGATCGCAAATCGGCGGATGCAGCCATGCATGAAAGCGAGGCTCGCTATCGTTTGTTAGCAGAAAATATGAACGACCTAGTTTGTCTCCATGACTCTGATGGTCGTTACTCGTACGTTAGTCCGTCCTGCGAAAGTCTTTTGGGCTACCGCTACGATGACCTACTAGGCTGCAGCCCCTATGCCTTGATCCATCCAGAAGATCGCGATCGCGTCTATCAAGAAGTACAAACGGTAGCAATCGGCGGGAAGTCTGTGCCTATTACCTACCGTGTGCGTCAACGTTCCGGTTCCTACCTTTGGTTTGAAACGCTGATTAAGCCGATTACGGATGCCTCTGGACAGATTATGCAATTGCAAACCACCTCGCGAGATGTCACAGAGCGCATTCAGGTTCAGCAACAGCTACAACACGCCGCCGTTCATGATGAATTGACCGGACTTCCCAATCGTCATTTGCTGATGGAGCGCTTGGAATTAGCCATCAATCGCGCCAAACGCCTCAATAACTATCGGTTTGCCGTTCTATTTCTTGACCTCGATCGGTTTAAGGTGATCAATGACAGCCTAGGCCATTTGGCCGGGGATCAACTGTTGGTGGCGATCGCCCAACGACTCAAAGGAACCCTGCGGGGCATTGATCTAGCGGCTCGGTTAGGGGGGGATGAATTCGTGATTCTTCTCGAAGAGGTGGAAGATATCCAAGAGGTGATCCACGCCACGGAGCGAATCTTTGCAGAATTAAAGGTTCCTTTGCTCTTAGAAGGTCGGGAAGTATACATCACGCCTAGCATTGGTATTGTTCTCGGCACAAAGAACTCCCAAGCTTCCGACCTCCTGCGCGACGCCGATATCGCGATGTATCGCGCGAAAAGTAATGGTAAAGCCCGATACGAAATTTTTGATGCGGCCATGCATGCTAAAGCGTTAGCAAGACTGCATTTAGAAAATGATCTGCGGCGGGCGATCGATTGCCAAGAATTTGTGTTGCACTATCAGCCCATCGTTGCCCTGGATAGCGGGATGCTGATTGGTTTTGAGGCGCTCATTCGATGGCAACACCCAACTAAAGGTCTAAAGTTCCCCGATACGTTTATCACCGTTGCCGAGGAAACAGGACTGATTACGGCGATCGATCGCTGGGCTTTGCAAACGGCCTGCCGACAGTTGGCAGTGTGGAACACCGCATTTCCAAATTTGCCCAATATGAGGGTAGGCGTCAATCTTACCGCTCAGGATCTACGCAGTTCTAGCTTATTAAATGATGTCAAACGGACGCTTGCTGAAACCCACTTAGATGGACAGTACCTCGTTCTCGAGATTACAGAAAGTATGCTGATTGAAGACATTGAATTCACTATTGACTTGCTCAATCAGTTGAAGCAAGAGGGAGTCCAGCTTAGTATTGACGACTTTGGCACGGGGTACTCATCGTTGAGCTATCTACACCGCCTACCTGTAGACCATCTCAAGATCGATCGCTCCTTTGTCAGCCAAATGCAGGAGGGACAACGAAACCATCAAATTGTGAAGACCATTGCAGCATTGAGTAATCCGCTAGAGATTGATGTGATTGCGGAAGGCATTGAAACACCCCAGCAACTCGAACAGCTCCAACACCTAGGCTACAAATTCGGGCAAGGATATCTCTTTGCAAAGCCTCTGACAGCCCATGCGGTAGAGGCTCTGCTGTGTAGGGGTAACCTCTGTTTGTTTCCGTGAAAGCGATGCCCATTGACGGCAGGCCGACATATGACTCGTGAAGCTAAACAAAATCGCTTTTGTCAATCAGTCTAGCTGATATATCTTCAATGCGGGCGATCGCATCCCCACTCTCTTTAAAGACAACATCCCCAGACCGATTTTTAATCTCTAGCGCTCCAAACCGTAACCCCCTCTCTAGATCAAACTTGTCTTTGCCGTTTTTAAAGTCCTCAACGATCTGGAATCCGTCTGAACGTAGCAGAAAGATATCTTTTTTCGTACCTGGTCACCGCAATAAGAATTGTTAATGAGAATGGCTGAAGCAGCTACATT
>JACYMB010000251.1 GCA_015272205.1 Synechococcales cyanobacterium T60_A2020_003
TCTGGCTAAAATTCGTTTTATACAAGTTCAAATTAGGTTGGTATTAGGTTTCGTTTTGATACCATCGGTAAAATGCTACCTCGCAATGCTGGGTAGCATTTATTTTTATGAAACGCTGATCCTTGGATGTGAAAGTGGCTAAGTAGGTGGCCCTATTAATTTGCAGTAGGATGCATTAGCGGCAGCGGAATGCAGGGCGGCGCATGACCGCCATACCTAATAGCACCCTACCAAAAGGGGTTCCTTAATGTCCACCTACATGTCTTAGCGAGCTAGCTAGAACTGGTTGATGCTTCCACTTCGGGAACTTCGAACTTGTAGCCGACACCCCGCACGGTTTGGATCAATGCGGGTTGGGACGTGTCTGTTTCAATCTTTTTACGGATTTGACCAATATGGACATCCACAACACGCTGGTCGCCTACGTAGTCGTAGTCCCATACCTTTTGAATTAACTCTGCCCGACGCCAGACCCGCCCCGGATTACTGGCTAGGAAATGCAAAAGGTCAAATTCAAGTGCAGTGAGAGGAATAATGTCTCCGCGTAGGGTCACTTCTCTCCGAACCGGATCAATGCTTAGATCCTGATAGTTCAAGCATTGCTGCTCAGCCGTCGTCACTGGGCGCTGCCGTTTCAGGATCGCGCTGACGCGCATTTCTAGTTCACAGAGGCTAAACGGTTTGGTGATGTAGTCATCAGCACCTTGATTAAATCCTTGAATTTTGTCGGATTCATCGGTGCGGCTTGTGAGCATCAAGACGAATACCCCAGTACGAGTTTGCATTTCACTGCAAAGGGCATATCCCGTGGCATCGGGAAGGTTGACATCTAAGATGACCAGATCTGGATTAAATTGCTCAAAGACGGCCATAGCGCTCTTTCCATCTTCGGCAGACTCAATCTGGTAGTCTTGCTTGGCAAGAAAGCGGTGGATGAGGGTGCGGATTGATGGATCGTCGTCAACAATCAGGATTTTGGCTGAACCCATAGTCACTATTATGTTGATCTAGATGTGATGACTGGACTAAACGAGAAAATCAAACAAGGATGATGTCATGAACGTTAACAGCTTTGTGAAGAGATGGAGCAAATCATAAGATTTCTATGAGGAAAATCGTATTTCATGTCACTTCGCGGTAGATACGTATGAGAGGCCATAGTAGACGATCGCTCATAGCTATGACGTTATACGTGCTGCCCAAACGTGGACTAAACCAACAAAAGCGTTAGTGGCTACACTAATGTATAACTTATGCATTCCCCATGTCCTCTTATAGATTAGGGCGATTTGTAAATTGGTAGATACTAACGTTGTCAGCCTCCCGTCAAAACGTCAGCATATTCAAAATATTTTTAGGGAGAGCTTTAGTAAGCTTAGCCTATGTTGCGTTAAGAGATCACTAGATTTACGCTTGACTCCCGCAGCAATCTGTTGGCGATCGCTGATTTTTCTGGGCAGTCATTTCATAATGGATATACTGGGAGTCCTCTGGAGGAAGTAGATGAGCGACCAAAAGTCTTATGACATGCTAGGTGTGGATGAGAATTCATCCTTTGAAGAGATTCAAGATGCCCGCAACCGTCTGGTTAAGGAATGTGGCAACGATCGCAAACAGGTAGAAGCCATTGAAGCGGCGTATGACGCTATTTTGATGGATCGTCTGCGGCAGCGCCAAGAAGGCAAAATTAAGGTGCCGGATCGAATCCGATTCCCAGAACGTCAGGTGCCGGATACGTTGCCAGATTTGAAAGCACCCCGGACACAGCAAACGCCGCCCTGGCTGGAGCGTTTGCTGGATACACCGAGTCGAGCCGATATTTTATGGCCTGCGGGATTGTTACTCGCTGCAGGGGCTTTGGCGATTAGCTCGCCTACGATCGCCCTTGCCCTAGGTTTGGCGTGCAGCTTTTATTTTCTCAACCGCAAGGAGAAGAAGTTTGGGCGATCGCTACTTCTGAGCTTTGCTGCCTTGATCCTAGGCGTCGTTTTAGGACTGCAAATTGGGGCGCTGCTGGCGGGGCAACTTCAGGCGATTGGCATCAGCGCTGAAACCTTTGCATCCTTCGTTACCCTGCTTTTGCTGTGGTTGACCAGTAGCTTCCTGCGCTAGCACGTCCCCATGCCAAACAACCCATGAAAGCCATTGGCAGATCGGTGTAATCCACCGGGTAAGGTTGATTCTCCCATATCCACCATTTACCCAAACTCAGAGCAGATGGGGGAAACGCTGCCAAATCAGCGGGATAGTGTTTATGGCTCCACAATAACCTAAACCCCGCTTTACCCAGATTGGCGCAGGATGACAAGTGCCTTAACGCTGCAATGGAGATCATGAAGCCAATCTTGACATTACTGCAAGTTCCACGGAAGTTTACCAAGACTCAAGGGGCTGACTCTCAGGTTGTCCGATCGAGCTGCAGTGGTGGACCTTCCTCCTGTCCTAACCCACCCTGTGGTTGCTACAACTTTAGTTGCCATAAACTACCTTCGGTTCGATCATTTTTGATAGGCAGTGCCTGATTTCTTAAGCATCTGCTATCGATAGTGGTATAAGAGATAGCTATACGCTACCGATGGATGGCTTCACGATGAAAAATGCTATTGATCGTGTGAGTGAACCGAGGGAAACTGCATTTCTTGGTTTCAATTTGGGCGATGGCATGGCTCGACCTCTGTACCGCTGGCGTCGATGGTTCCAACTCCTGCTTTTAGGATTTTTGGCCAGTCTCTGGCTGATCTGGCCTATTGGCTACCAGGCCCAGGCTATCTTGATCAACGACAACCTAGTAGCCACCTTTCCCACCCTGCGCCCCAATATCCCAGTCTATCAGCAAGGGGATATTGCCTATGCCGATGTCACCCTGGATGGAGGACGATCGCACTTTAGCTTCATTGAATCAGCAGTTTCGTTTACAAAGTGTCTCCGCAGGAGAATCGCCCCTCACTCTGGAAAGAAAAATTCTGCTGAATCTTCATCCACGGGTTCACGATTGCGATAGTATGCCTCCAAGTCTTCTGGGCTGACAGGATTCTCAGTGGGGTTCTCAAAAAATGCCTTAACGCGAATATAGCGCCGTAAACCCTCTGCTCCGGCATCTTCTCGCGTAGCCTCTTTGAAATCATCCGGGAAGGTTTCACTCACCTTAATCCAGGCTTCCTGCAAAATCGCTTCAACTTTAGAACTGGGAGCATTGTCTATCAGTGTCTCCAAGGCTTCCAGAATAGCGATCGTCTGAAGAATTTCGGGAGTAATGTCTGATCCAGCCATTTGTTTGCTGCCATCAACGTCATCTGGATAAGTGATTGAGCCAGTGAGCGCGCAACTCTGAGATCGTTTTAGGGGGAGAGTAGCGATCGCGCCAGACTGTCGGAAGCGCATACCAGCATTCCAACAGAGTCGGTATCCCCAGTTGCAACTGGTTCAAGACATCCACCTGCGCGAAGACCTGCTGTGCCGGTTCTGATAACACCAATTGTCCTTCATGCAGCACAATCACCCAATCTGCCCAGGCATAAGCAAGATCAAGGTCGTGGGTCGCCATCACAATCGTCGTGCCGCTGGCATGGATGCGATCGAGTTCTTCAAATAAATAACGAGCTTGCCGCCGATCCAGATAGGCAGTGGGTTCATCCAGCAGCAACAACTCCGGTTTTAATGCCATCACACCCGCCAGTGCCACCCGTCGCTTTTGCCCCAGACTGAGGTGATGGAGGGGGCGATCGGCGAGATCTTGAAGGGAAAAGTCGAGCAAGGTTTGATGCAGACGTTGGGCAACTTCGGCTTTGGACAAGGACAAATTGCAGAGTCCGTAGGAAATATCTTCAGCAACAGTCGCCGCAACCAGTTGTTGTTCCGGGTCTTGAAACGCCAGACCAATCCGTTGTCGCCATTGGTTCAGTATCGGTGCATGATAGCGGAGGGGGTCTTCTTTCCAGGAAATCACACCAGAACTACAGCGATATAACCCATTTGCCAGAAATAGCAACGTTGATTTGCCACAGCCGTTGTGCCCCAGAATGACGATTTTTTGTCCCGCAAAGATGGTTAAACTGAGGTTTTGAATCGCAGGATGAGATGCACCGGGATAGGTGTAGGAGACGGTTTGGAATTTCAGGAGTGGGAGGAGCATGGGGGGAAGTGGGGGGCGGGAGTCGGGAGTCGGGTGAAGAAGAATCCAAAATCTAAAATCTAAAATCTAAAATCACTAATCCCACAAATCCAACCAGAGATTCGATCGCATAGCGTTTGGAGTAACGATAAGACGGATTAGAGTAGACTTGAAAAGTGCCGTTAAAACCACGGGAAGCGAGAGCAAGAGAAAAGCGATGGTAGTGTTGCAGCGATCGCACCATCAATTGACTGACTAATAGTCCTGTACTGTGCATCCACCGCTGGCGAGTCCGATAACCACCGCGTGCCCGTTGTGCCAGTTGAAGTTGCGTTAAAACATCGAGAAACAGAAAAATGAATCGATACATCAGTAGCAACAGATCAATCAACACCGTAGGGACACGACATTGACGCAAGATTGACAACAATTCTGCAAATGGAATAGTGAATAGAATGAATAACAGACAGGAAGTACAGGCAATCGATCGCATCCCCACTTCGATCGCCTGTACTAAGCCCGATTGACTGATAAAACCATACCAATTCCCCACCACCAGTCCCCCAAACGAATTCGTCTGGATCAGAGCACGTTGATCCACCGGGACAATCTCCAACACCAATGCTGGAATGCTGGTCAACAGAAAGATCAGCATCACGACCAGCACCGATCCATAGACCCTGACAGGAGTTCGAGCATAGCCAACTGTCCATACACTGAGCCAGATGAAAATGACTCCCTGAGTGGCGGGATGGGCGATCAGGGCGATCGCCAGCACCACCAGGGCAAAGATCAGCTTTTGTTGGGGCGGTAAGGGTCGGAGACGGTTGGTGTAGGCATAGGCATCGAGATGATGATGCATTTATCCAACTAATGATCTTTGAATTCCGAACGAGACTGGCTCACTTCTGGATGGTGTTGGGATGCCTGTCGCTCACGACTGCCTCGATACAGCCCAGTCACATAGCCAATGACACCCGCTCCCAGCCCGGCTTGCAGGGCAAATAACAGAGATTCAATTTCACCACTGGCAGGTTCAACTAAAGGATTGAACCAGGGCTGATAGGTGGGGTTGATCTCCTGAATCGCGGCTTCTGCTTCGCCATCGGCTCCGCCAAACTCCGCTTCGCGCACTAAAAATAGAGGGGCGATCGCCAGCACCACTGACGCCACAACCAATATCCAATTGTTCCAACGTTGACTTTTGGGGCTCATGCCGATAACTCCTGTTTAATCAAATTCAGGACTTGCAATTCTTCTCGGTTGTAGGTCTGCAACCAGTTCCATACCAGCACCGTCAACAACCCTTCGCTAACAGCAAGGGGGATTTGAGTCACAGCAAAAATTGTGGCGAACTTGGTAAAGGCGGCGAAGAAGCCTCCGGTTGCCGATGGAAACGCTAGAGCCAGTTGCAGGGATGTGACGACGTAGGTAATCAGGTCTGCCAGAGCGGCTGCCAGAAAGATCGCCAGGGTTTGTCTGCCACTGGAGCGCATCACCAGTTGATAAATTCCATAGGCAATGAAAGGACCCACAACTGCCATCGACATGGCATTGGCACCGAGCGTCGTTAAGCCGCCATGTGCCAGCAGTGATGCCTGAAATAGCAACACTAAACCGCCCAAAACCGACATTACGGCTGGACCAAATAACACGGCTCCCAAGCCAGTCCCCGTCGGGTGAGAACAACTACCCGTCACTGAGGGGATTTTCAAGGCAGAGAGAACAAAGGTAAAGGCACCTGCCAGTGCCAGTAATAGTTTGGTTTCAGGATGCTGACGGGTGATGTGAGTGAGCGATCGCAGTCCCCAGAACAGAAAGGGCAAATACACGACCCACCAGAAAACAGCCCAGCCGACGGGCAAAAATCCTTCCATGATATGCATGGCATAGGCAGGCTTGGGCGATCCAACGACTAAATAGCAACTCAGCCCTGCCATCATCACAAGGCTGAAGAATTGATGCTTTTTCATGGTTGTCTGTACCTCGCAGATTTGTAGATTCAACACAGGTTTTCACATTCGGCGGGCATCCTGACTTACACAATTTTGGATTGAGGTGATAGTAGACTCCATCGAAAATCTAAAATCGACAATTCAAAATTGGATCACAGTTGCGGGACAGCGGCAGATTTACACTGCTCTTTCCCCCTTACGTCTGGTGACTGTTCCCCACCAGAACCAAATATCCTGATAATAATACCGATTCCCAAACAAACACCTTGGCTTAAGGTAATGTCTAGGGCAAACGCATAAAAATAGGGCATAGGCTGAAGGCAGTAGAGCAGTTGCTGAGGAAACTACGATGAGCCAGCCCAACGATGGGAGCATTCTGACT
>JACYMB010000252.1 GCA_015272205.1 Synechococcales cyanobacterium T60_A2020_003
AACTTGCTCTTTTTTGATTCTGATACCCCGTCCGCTTGCGGCGGGGTAGTTCATTATTGCGATCGCTTTGGGAATGCCATCACCAATATTGCCGTCGATGAAGTCGGTGCGGACTGGCGAGTGGAGATTAATGGACAGGCGATCGCCCAGCACCAAACCTACAGTGATGTCCCCCCCGGAGAACTGCTCGCCCTAATTGGAAGCTACGGCTGGATTGAAGTTGCGGTCAACCAGGGCAATGCCCAAGAGCGTTTGGGCCTAACAGTAGGGACTCCCATTCAGGCCACGTTTTCTAAGAATTCGTAAAATAACACAGGGTTACACCACCGAAACAAACGGAACATCGGTATGCTAAGAGCGAACACGTTAACCTTGAGAGATAGCGCGATCGCACTTTGGAGAAAGTCCTATGGCATCCTCAGCATCCTCCCCCTCGGATTTATCCCCTGATGCTCCCGTTTATCAAGGGCAATTTGGTGAATTCGCGATTACGAGGAGCGATCGCCAAGGGGTGATCCTGTATCGAACTGGATTAGCGATCGCCGCCGTTAGTTTTGCGATCGCCACTGGCATTGTGCTTGGCATTTCGCCCTTGTCTACCGGATGGCTGACCGGAATCACGGTTTTGTATGGACTGTTTTCGCTGGGATTGGGGCTGAGCCTCTGGACCATCCATATCTACCTCCGACCGCTGCATCGGGCACTTCAAGCCTTTTGGGGGATAGGTACGATTAGCGCCCTGGTGCTGGCGATCGCCGCTCCAGAACCGTTAGCTGCCGCCGTGTTTTACCATCCAGCTTTACTCTGGGGAATGGGCTTCACCTTTGCCGCCCTAACCGGAATTTTCTTCAAGGAAGCCTTCTGTTTCGACCGCTTGGAAACCAAACTCTTAACACCGTTGGTACCCCTGCTGTTACTGGGGCACATGACCAGCATTCTAACGACACCGTGGGAGAAAGCAGGACTGGCGGTTTGGGCGATCTTATTGTTGGTTTTTGCGGCTCGAAAGTGTATTCAGCCAATCCCGCCCGATATTGGCGATAAAAGCGTTTTTGAGTATCTAGAACGGCAGCGCACGGAGATAAGGACTGAGGCATAGACACGGGGCATACTGCACAGATCAATGCCATAGAGACACACCTGATAATCCCGATGGTCTATTTCTTTCAACGCACCGAAATCTGGACACTCACTTGGCAGGGCTGGATCGTGGCGGCGATCGCCCTTAGTTTAGGCTTCATGGCCAGCATCCGATGGATTTATCCGTTTTTGGCGGTCAGCCGTCCCCTTTCCAAGGCAGACGTGGCGGTGGTGGAAGGCTGGATTCCCGATGATGTGCTGAAAACCCTGGTTGCCGACCTTCAACGTTACTCTTTAGTGATAACGACGGGGCATCCAGTCTACTATGGACGCTACTTGACTGGATACGACAGCTTTTCGGAAGTGGCTGCCGATAGCCTCGTTCTGTTTGGATTACCTGACGATGCCGTAACCCCTATTCCAAGTACCTGGGTAAAACGCAATCGCACATTTTCCTCTGCGATCGCCGTGCGGGACTGGCTTTTGCAAACCCATCCTGACATCCAGGCCGTCAACCTATACTCGATGGGGCCCCATGCTCGACGGAGTTGGCTCATCTTTCGTCGAGCGCTTCATCCCATTCAGGTAGGTATCTACACGGCTGCACCGCCGGATTATGAGCCTCAGCAATGGTGGCAAAGCAGTAGCGGCACTCGCACCGTCTTAGCAGAGGCGATTAGTTATCTTTACGCCTCTCTGGTGACGTGGACTCGCTAATCGCACCCTCAAGCCACTATGTTCCCTTCACCTCTTCCCGACCTTCTGCCTCCAAGAGAATCTGTTGCACCACAGGGGAAAGCTTCCCGTTCAGTCGTCCGGTGCGGATAAACTCAGCATAGGTGTCTGCCTCAATGGCTAAGGCTTCCGTCCGCAGTTGTTCTGCTTCTAGGTCTTTTAGTTCTGGGTTCTGCTCCTGCATATCTAAAATTTCCTGCTGAACCGTTTCCAGTTGCAGCTTGATCTGGCTAGCTTGTGATAGACAAAGGGTCGGTTCAATTTCTAAACGATCGCACTGCTGATTTAGATAAGACAAGACTCGATTCAAGGCGACCCGACGGGCGATCGCCTCCAGATATTTCTGGCGCAAGGGCTGATCCCCAAGCATATCCAGTTTTTTTAACAAAGGTTGGGTCGTGAGTCCCTGAACGAGCAGCGTGAACAGAATGACTCCGAATACCGTTGCAATAATCAAATCTCGGTCGGGAAACGCCTTCGGTACACTCAGAGCCAGCGCAATCGAAACCGACCCTCGTAAGCCCCCCCACCACAGCACGGTCTGATATTTCCAGGAAATGTCTGATCCGGCGATCGCATTGCTCAGACTGGTCAGCCCGTAGGTACTGATGGCGCGAGAAGCAATCACCGCCGCGATCGTGATCCCCACAGGCGCAAGATTGCCCCCCATGGCCTCAAACTGCACCTGATCTCCAATCAGGAGAAACACGATCGAGTTCACCAAAAACGCCAGAAATTCCCAGAACTCTGATACAACCAACCGCGTGCGCGGACTCATGCCCACCTGGGAACCGTAGTTGCCGAGAATAACCCCAACGAGAACAACGGCAATTACCCCTGATCCGCCCAATTCTTCGGCGATCGCATAGGCTCCGTAGGCTGCCACCAAAGTTAACGACTGCTCTACCAAGGGGAGGTCAAAGCGCTGGGTGAGATAGGAAATGCCAAAACCGATCAACAGGCCAACCCCAAACCCAATGCCTGCCGTGACGAGGAAACGGGCGATCGCCACCTGGATGGTGAACTCTGCCCCGTTAATGGCAAACCCGGACAGCAAACCAAACGCCACGACGGCAACCCCATCGTTGAACAGGCTTTCACCTTCCATGAGAACGGTCAGCCGCTTATCAACCCCTAACTCTCGAAACAGGGCAATCACCGAAATCGGATCTGTTGTCGATAGGCTGGCTGCGATTAATAAAGCCGTTCCGAGGGAAACCTCTGCAAACTCTTTCAGCCCGACGGTGATCCCCATAATCGAAATCAAAACGCCCAAAACCGCGTAGAGACAGATAGGAACCAGATCTTTTTTAAAGTTGCTCCAATTGACGTTCCATCCAGCCTCGAATAAAAGCGGGGGCAGGAAAATCAGCAGAATCAGATCGGGTGAAAGGTTGATCAGCCGAACATTCAGCAGCGCCAACCCCAGTCCCACAATCACAAGCAGGAGCGTGTAGGGCGTTTGACGGAGCCATCCCACAAATCGGGACAGGGTTGCTACCCCCAGCGAAACAGCTAACACAATCAAAAAGCGCTCCAGATTGAGCGCCACTGCATCTTGAGGCAAGTTGGCAAAGACAGGCGACAGCAGCATTCAGAACAGATAGGTATAGGGAGTGGGGGAGTGAAGAAGTGGGGGATCAGCAGATTGGGGAGCGGAGGATCGGCGGAGTAGAGAGTGAAGAATCGGCGGGGTAGGGAGCAGAGGGAATGTTGGAGAGTCGGTGTCAGGAAGTCGGAATTCATGCCCTCTTCACCCCTTCACCCCACTACCTCTTCACCCCATCGCCTTAGAGCGCAATCCGAAACACCCAGTCCTCATACTCTAGATTACGTCCCTCGGTGATTTCGGTCAGGGCGTGGCGCAGTTTTTCGGTGATGGGGCGATCGCTCGACAGGGTATAGTTTTCAATTTTGCGAACGGGCGTGACCTTGGCAGCAGTTCCGCTCAGGAATACCTCATCGGCAATGATCAGCTCTGACTTATCAATCGGGCGTTCCACAACGGGAATGCCCAAATTGCGGGCAATGGTGAGAACGCTGTCCCGTGTGATGCCCTCCAAAATATCTTGCTCAAATCCAGGAGTGATCAGCGTGCCATTGCGAACGATGAAGATGTTCATTCCTGATGCCTCGCTCACTTTCCCCTGGGAGTTGAGGAGGATTGCCTCATCAAACCCCGATTCCACAGCCTCAGTTTTAGCAAGGGAAGAGGTGATGTAAGCTCCGCTGATTTTGCCCCGAAGCGGAAAGCTGCGGTCTTCTTGGCGATACCAGGAGCTAATGCGGCAGGCCACCCCTTCTGGGGACAGGTAATCCCCCAACTCCAACCCGTAGACAAAGAAATCCTTTTCAACCTTGTGCAACCGGGGGGCAATGCCTAAATCCGAGGTGTACACAAACGGACGAATATAAAAGGACGTGCGGGGTTGGTTCTTCAGCACAAAATCCACAATCACCTGCTGAATGGTTTCGGGCGGTAGGTCGTACTGCAAGAAGCGCGCGCTGTTGCTCAAACGCTGACAGTGCCGATCCAGACGAAAGAGCAGGATTTGATTGTCATTTTGAGGATCGGGAATGCCTCGGAGTCCGCCAAATGCGCCCGTCCCGTAGTGCAGCGCATGAGTGGCAATGGAAAGATTCGCATCTGCGAAGGGTACAAACTGACCTTTGAAGTACGCGATGGATAAGAAATTCTGCATGGGTGCAATCGTCCTTTGAACTGTCCACTCGGCTGGGCACACAACAGGCACTCGTTGTAGCGGCTAGCATATTTCACTATAGAGGAAACTCTAACGACCGTCGCTAGCGTTTGTGCCTTGTTTTCTTTAACTCTCCAGTTTAAACCGACTTCCAGTCGAAAAACTTGCCCCAGACGGAAGACAGCGGTAAGGAATGTCGGTATCCTAATGAATGGAGAACATCCAGCCCAGTCATCAAACCTAGTGAGAGCTTGCAGTGGCGTATCCCGATTCCCCCCTCAGCGGTATGCTGAGCGGGTATGGCTGTGGCGATTCGATGCAAGCCTCCGGTACGACGACACCCTCGGTATGGGGCAGAGTGCAGCCCGACCAGTTGCCTTAGGCTAAATTCTCCCTCCCCCACCAGTCTTTTCTTTTCGTTGATTGTTGGGATTCGAATGTTTAGAGCGATCGCTGATTAGCTGATTAGCCAGGATTGAACCCATGTCTAGCATCGGCTGGTCTAGATAGTCGGCACCGGATCGTTAAGCCCCGTTCACAATTACCATCAGGAGTACAAGCTCAGGTTACGCTTTCTAAACCGAAGTAGCTGTGATGTTATTTCACTGCCAATCTCCGGGAACATTGGAGCCATTGAGGGGAATCTTCTATAAGCTCGGTAACGCGGGAACGTTTCCCCAGTTCCCAGAGCCATCCTCGTTGACGGAATCCGTTACTCGATCAGCCAAATGTCTTCTCTTCAGGTCTGTAGGGGATTCAAGCTTGTACCTACATGTTCCTTTCGTTTAGACCCCATCTGATCGGTTAGACCACACCTGACTGTAATAACAGAATACGTTGCTGGATTAAGCGGCTTGCCGTTTAAGTTGCTCAAGTTCTATGGTTTGGACGTCTATTCGTATGAGCGTAGAAACCCTACTCCGTGCAGTGCGTTGCTGGGGGCGATCGCAAGTGTCCTGGTTTAGCCATGCATTTGGTGAGAGGTCTCAAGACTTTCGTGAACTGCGAGCATTCCAGCGGATCTCGGCTCTTTCATTTCATCCTGCCTCGCTCTATTCCAACATGCAGCAAGCGGTGGATGAACTGAGTCAGATTACAGGATGCCCGACGGTGATGATGGTCGTGGTTGATGGCGATCGCCCCACCGCTATCACCTCTCAAAACTCACCCCACGATCCCGATACCCTTTTTCAACACATTTATTCCACAGTTCAAACGGTTGCCCAACACAACCATCCCCTGATTGAATCCTATGGTGACGTTAGGCGCGATTCTCCGTTCCAGACTGCGGTCTACATTCCCTTAGCGATTCGTCATCAGGGGTTAGGGGCGCTCTGCCTGATGGATCCGCCTTGGCCTACGGTGGGCGATCGCGATCTCCAGTGGCTCAGGCGCATAGCTCAGATTCTGGCGCTCAAGATTGACCATTGCCAAATGGTGCGTCGTCTAGAGGACAGTGAAGAGCGGTTCCATTTGGTGAGTCGTGCAATTAAGGGAAGTATCTACGATTGGGATATTCCATCGGGTCGGGTGCTGCGAACCTCTGGCATGACAAGTTTATTGGGGTTTCTACCAGAAGAGGTTGAGCCAACAAGGGACTGGTGGCTTGATCACGTTCATCCTGACGATCACATTAAGCTGGCTGATTTGGATTTGTTAGATCGGGACGAGTTTGAACTGGAATACCGCTTTCGAAATCGCGATGGGGAGTATGTCACGGTCTTAGATCGAGGAGTGGTACTGTGGGACAGCCAAGGCGCACCCGCGCGAATGCTGGGCTACATGATCGACATCACCCAGCGGAAGCAGATTTTGGAAGAGCGCGATCGCTTCTTCATGCTCTCAGCAGATATGCTGTGCATTATTGGCCTGGATGGCACGTTTAAGCGGGTGAACCCAGCCTGCGAGAGAATTCTGGGCTATCGTCCGTCTGAGATGGTTGGGCGCAATTATATGAACTTTATCCATCCAGGGGATCAAGCTACGACCCGTAGTGCCTTAGATGCGATGCTTCAAAATTCCGCCAAGACTGGATCGGAAACTAAACACCGCTGTGAAAACCGATATCGCTGTAAGGATGGGCGTTACAAATGGATCCAGTGGTCAGCCTTCGTCGCTGTTGAGCAAACTACAATTTACTCCGTTGGGCGGGATGTGACCGAGCAGAAGCTCGCCCAAGCTCAACTTCGAGAGCGAGATGCCCGACTCCGCAGTATTTTCGAGCAATCTTCCTTAGGAATGGCCTATTGCAGAATGGACGGTTCCTATCTAGAAGCCAATCAGCAGTTTTGTGACTTCTTTGGCTATACCGTTGACGAACTCCACACCCTAACCTTTCGAGACCTCACCCATCCTAATCACCTTGAGATCTCGGATACGAACGTCAGACAACTCCAATCGGGTGAAGTCTCATCGTTCGCGAAAGAGAAACGTTACATTCGCAAAGATGGCGCAATCGTTTGGGGCAAAGTCACGGTTTCGGCCATTCGGGATGAGGCGGGAACCCTACAATCGATGGGTATCATTCTAGAAGACATTAATGAGCGCAAACTGGCAGATGTTGCTCTTGCCGAGTCTCAACAGCGGTATAAGTCTTTGATAAATGCCATTGACGGAATTGTATGGGAGTTTGACCTATCGACGCTGCTTTTTTCCTTTGTCAGTAAAAAGGCGGAAGACGTGTTGGGGTACCCACTGGAGCGCTGGACCACGGAACCCCAATTTTGGGAAAACCACATTCATCCAGAGGATCGGGATTGGGTGGTGTCCTATTGCTGGGAATCAACTCAGGCAGGGGAAGACCATTACTTTGAGTATCGGATGATTGCTGCTGATGGTCGCATCGTCTGGTTTGAGAATGTGGTGAGTGTGATCGTCGAGCAGGGCAAGCCTATACGGTTGCAAGGTATTTTGATTGACATTGGCGATCGCAAACGCATGGAAGCAGAGCGGCAGACCGCCGAACAAGCCCTAGCCGAACAACTTCAGCGAGAACAGCTTTTTGTCGAAGTGACGCAGCACATGCGCCAATCCCTTGACCTCAATACCGTCCTCTCGACGGCTGTAGAAGATGTGCGCTGTACGCTGCAAGCGGATCGGGCGTTGATCTATTATCTGAACGAAGACCGTATTGGCCGGGTCATTCAAGAATCGGTGCGTGAGGGGTATGCCTCGGTGCTGAACACCGCCTGGGCAGATGAGTGTTTTCCAGAGGACTGCTCGGCCTTTTACCTCCAGGGACAGCCGCGTATTGTCGCTGATGTTGACACGGATGCTTGGAGCGAATGTTTAACCGACTATGCCCATGAGATGGGAATTCAGTCGAAAATTGTTGCCCCGATTCTGCAACCCGTGGATGGAGACTCCATAAGAATTTGGGGCTTGCTCTGCATCCATGCTTGTGCTGAAAAACGGGTATGGCAAATGGCGGAAGCGGAGTTGCTCCAGCATATTGCAGATCAGTTGGCGATCGCCATTCAGCAATCCGAACTTTACCATCGTTTGCAGCAGGCCAACCAAGATTTGGAATATCTTGCAACCCACGACAAACTCACCAAAATCGCGAATCGGCGCTCATTCGAAGATATCAGTCAGCAAGAGTGGCACCGCCTAGCCCGGGAACAACAACCCATATCGTTGATCATGGCGGATATCGATTTCTTCAAACAGTACAATGATACCTACGATTTCAGGTTGCTCAGGCTATTCAGACAACGCTTAAACGTCCTGGAGACTTGGTCGCCCGCTATGGAGGCTAAGAATTTGTGATTATTTTGCCGAATACGGATGTCACGGGTGCGATCGCCGTTGTGCAGGCAATTCAGGCCAGCGTGCAAGCCCTAGCGATTCCTCATATCCGATCGAAAATTAGTGATTACATCACTTTGAGTTTAGGCATCGCCAGCACCATTCCAAACATTGCCACTACGGTAGAAACGTTGCTTGCGGCGGCTGATGCGGGATTGTATAAAGCTAGGGAACGCGGTCGCAACGGGTTCGCGATTACGCCAATTGAATCGATTGACCCAATTCCTTCTCGCCGGAATTGGGTGAATTAGGCTGCATAGGCTCTGCTTGGCTTTGCCTACGTATCGAGTCTGCTCAGGATTGGGCAGGAATTTGCAGTCTTGTCGCCAAACCATCAATACAGGACGAACCTCCTGGCTATATTGGATATCAATTCAGTCGGCCAGAATAGTTACATACGCAACCCCAACCAACCGTTTTACCTGTGCAGGATTAAGGTTAGGGTCTGAATGTATGCCTGCCTACTGACCCATCCTGCCTGTCTACAGAACATCGTTGCGTGAGGGGCGATCGCCATGGCTTCAAATGGATAGTTTTATCAAACACGAATCGTTTCGCCGCGTCCTGACTGGAAGTCTATTCTTCGCCCTAACGATCATCATTGCGGTTACAGGCTACACCCTCGCAGGATGGAGCTTGCTGGATGCCATCTACATGGTGGTGATCACCATTTTTGGAGTGGGTTATGGTGAAGTGAATCCGATTACCTCTCCAGCACTCAAAGTCTTCACCATGATGGTGATTATTGGAGGCACCTCGTCAGCCGTGTATATCGTGGGTGGATTCTTGCAAATGGTGACCGAGGGCGAAATTTACCGCGCATTTCATGAGGCACGTATGACAAAAGGCAATGAACTACCCCGCCGCAAGCGGACGGGGTATCAGAATCAAAAAAGAGCAAGTTGCTCATCTCGGTGCAACTGGAGATACTCATTGCCTTGATTCTTGACGTACTTGGCAATCATTCCTTCATCTCCATGCTGGCCTACCGTACTCGCAAAGTATCCGTCGCTCCAAAACTCTCCACCCCATAATTGTTTCGTAATTGGTCACAGCAAGAAGCACACCGTATTGAGAATAAGGCGTTTCCTTCAGT
>JACYMB010000253.1 GCA_015272205.1 Synechococcales cyanobacterium T60_A2020_003
GCTATCATCGTCGTTCGATTGCTGAAACTACCATGTTCCGCTTTAAGACTATTTTTGGGGGCAATCTCAGTGCGCGTCAATTTGACAATCAAGCCGTGGAATTGTTCATCAAATGTATTGCGCTCAACCGCATGATTCAGATCGCTAAACCCGATAGCTACAAAGTCGAAGCTTAATACCCGGACGACCTCAAGGTGAGCCTGATCATCCTTCTAATCATGCAACAAAGCCTTTTCATGACGTAGATATGGGGTAATGATGTTTGTGCCAATGCTGAGCAATATCTACTCGACAGCAGAGCCAAACCCGGTCATGTTGCTGTATATACTCCAAAAAACGACGGAGCGCAGCCGTGCGACCAGGTCTCCCCGCAAGGCGACAGTGAAGCCCCACACTCATCATCTTGGGAGCGGTTTCCCCTTCGGCGTAAAGTGTATCAAAGGCATCACGCAGATAGGCAAAGAACTGATCGCCAGAGTTAAAGCCTTGAGCCGTAGCAAACCGCATGTCGTTGTTGTCGAGGGTATAGGGAATCACCAAATGAGGTTTACCGTAATCATGAACCCAGTAGGGCAAGTCATCGGCGTAGCTGTGGGCATCGTAGAGAAATCCACCTTCTTCCACCACGAGTTTGCGAGTGCTAGGACTGTTGCGTCCGGTATACCATCCCAAGGGTCTACTTCCGGTCACGCGGGTATGAATGGCGATCGCCTCTTCTAAATGCGCCCGTTCCACAGACTCTGCGGTGTATTTGTAGTCAATCCAACGATACCCGTGACTGGCTATTTCCCAGTTGGCTTCCAGCATGGCCGCAACCGCGTCGGGATTCCGCTCTAGCGCCATGGCCACACCATAGACCGTTACCGGGATACCCATTTGCGTAAAGAGCCGATACAACCGCCAAAACCCAGCCCGACTACCATACTCGTATGTTGTGTTGAAGTCTGCCCAAAAGTATCTGGAACGAATGCCGCGAGATGATCAGTTACGAATCATTGAGGCGTTGGAGAAATTGCTGACGGAGCCAGAAAGTTTAGACATTAAGGAACGTGGATTAAATAAGGTGTAATACATCCCGTTGTATCTGTAAGCTAGAAAAGCAAACTGATGAATCGGAGGGTCGATGCAACCTTACCCTGCTGAGATCGAAGCCCAAATGCAACGATACTATCAATCGCTATCTGAGAAGGATCGTCGTCGTTATGCAGCAATTGAAGCCGTGAAGCTAGGGTACGGTGGGCAGAGCTACATCCGCCGATTATTCGGATGCCACCATGAAACCTTAGCATTGGGGATGGCAGAACTGAAGGACGAAGCGGCACTCGCAGGAGACCGGATTCGCCAAGTTGGCGGGGGACGACAATCAGCCTTTGAGACAATTGCTGGATTAGATGAGGCTTTTTTGCGCGTTTTGGAGCAGCATACAGCAGGGTCACCGATGGATGAAACCATCAAGTGGACAAATCTCAAACGTCATGAGATTGCGGCGTTGCTTCAGGACGAGGGGATTGAGGTCAGTGTGACCGTTGTAGACCAACTATTGGAGAAGCACAACTTTCGCAAACGCAAAGCAGTGAAGCCCCTGGCCACTGGGGAGAGTGAGCATCGCAACGAGCAATTGTCAGGGGGTGATTTTTGACAGTGTCCAAACCGTACAGGAACTGATGGCAACAGCAACGACTCGCACAGGTCTGAAGGTATTTACGACGATTCTCGACAACACCTATCAGACAGGTCGAAAAGTCATTGCAGACTTCAAATGCAACATGAAAATTGTCTTTGATAAATTCTTACCTCAGTGGAACTATACCGCCAAACCAGAATTACAGGTTATTTAATCCTCAATCCTTAGATAAGTAGAGAGTCCTAACTAAACGTAGCTCTGGAACCTAGAAAGCTCGGTATACCGTTCTCAGGACATCGTTTAATTCAGGTTACCCACTTAGTCCTGTTAGGAATAAAAGAACAACAATTAGAATGACGGAACTAATGCCTCCTGCCAAAGGGGTTTTAGCGCCGCTGCTATCGTTCACTGCCGAACGTGACATACTGCCACCGACGGCAAACGACGCGCCAAATCCACAGAGTAAATTTGATGCTCCCAAGGCCATGAGTTCTTGATTTGCTCTGCAACAGCAATGTCAAACCCAACGATGCCACTTGGCGGATCGGAGGCATAGCGATACGCGAAGGGAATATAATCGGCCTCAGTACCCATGGTTAGGGTTTGTTGCTCAACGTTGGAGGATTCGGCTTCCGGTGCAAGAACCTGAGCCTGACTGGGCAGGGGAAAACTGAGCAGCGTTAGGGAAATACCGACACTTGTAAGCAGGGTGGAGAACTGGTTGGGAGCGATTGGGAGCAAAGCTTTCATGGTCAGACGGCTCGTGCTGGCGTCAAGGGATAAATCTCGAATCATCTTACGCTAAAACCCTAACCCTAACAGCATGGATGGTTCCCTAGCGACTTCGGCATCGCATCTGTAGCCGTCATTCCGGAGATTAAATCTTGAAGCGGTAATCAGCCATCGTTACAGTCGATCTCTTAATTTTTCGATACTCAGCGAATTTTAAAGTGTATCTCAGAATACACTCAGGATGGTCACGCATAATCAAATCAGATCCAACGTAAGCCCACTATGTCATGAACAAAACAGGAGGATCCATGATGAAACGCCTTATAGTAAGTGGAATTTCCCTCTTAGCCGTGGCTGGAATTTCAGCATCAACCGCCAGCGCTGTTCAGTATGCTCCCGATCAGAGCACCACGGTTCAGTACGATCGGACGTATGGCCCGACGCATTTTACCGACGGTCGCTACAGTCGAACCTATGGCTCGACGCGCTTTAACGATGGTCAGTGATACAAACAATGCCCAAGTTTTACCTTGGGCGATCGCCCCTGCAGGCGAAACCCAAGCTAGATACCGTTATGGACCTCCGAGGATTCGGAGGTTTTTTGCGATCGCCCATTAAGCCCCTATCACCAGCAGCATGCATGGCAGGTATAGCTGTTTGCCAGCTAGCTTAGGACATGGACATTTTGGTGGGGCGGCGAAGCCGCCCCACCAAAATGTCCTAACCGATATGGCTAGCGCTATATGATTCGTTTTCACTAGTTTCACCATTGCACATCAGGGCAAAGCCAACCATCACCCCTTGGCGAAAACGAAGGACAGAACAATAGTGATAAAGCTCTGTCCATACCTCCTAGATCCGTAGCAATCTTTTGACGACTTGGTATTAGGTCCAACCGTTGAGCTGGAAATAGCCTGCCCGATTCAACACATCCCAAGAGTAGTCCTGTCCGGTGGTGTAGTAGTCTACGTCACGACCTTCACTCAAGGCTCGATCGACGTTACCTGGGCCAGCATTGTAGGCTGCGATCGCACTCCGCAGGAGAGCCACGCCACTGAGATTGGTGGTGCGATCGAAGTAGTCGTAGTAGCTTCCCAAAACGTTCTTCACCCCGTACATAATGTTGGCGCGTGGATTGGTCCACTGACCACTGTTGATAAAGGTTTTGTGGTAGCGATCGTCAATCTGCATCAGTCCTCGGCCATGGCCACCATCTCCGGTTCCGGTGGGGCCTTTAGGGCTCAGGAATAGTCCCCATCCACTCTCACGAGAGCCAATCCCTGCAATAATCGACGGGGATAACCAACTATACAAAGCAGCCGCTTCTTCGATAAAGGGCTTGTAGCTACTGGTGTAGTAGTAGGGATCTTCAGCTTCCTCTAAGTGGGATTTGTAGTAAGGGTTAGTTTTAGAAATAGCAGACGAGAATGTTTTGCCATCGCTGGGAACGTCTACATAGTAGGCTGCTACATATCCCTCTTTCACTTGTCCGTTGATCGTTGTACTGACGCGATACCACTCATCAAATCGATTGTCCAGATAGTAGTCACCTGTCTCTTTACCTAGAATTTTGAGTGGCGTATTGGCACCCAGTTGGGCAATCACGGTACTGTCCAGCGAGTTATCTGAGCGGAATGGAATCGTATCGCCGGAGGTCTTGAGTACGCGAGGGCTAATATAGCCTGTACCCGTTGGAATTGGATTAGGATCGGTGGTGTTATCGCCGCCACCGATGGGATTTTGAGTCGCGTTGGGATCGTTGATATTGACGATACTATTTGGCGCACCCGATACGTTAACCAAACTGTTATCCGCAACGACGTATCCCTTAGTGCCATCACTCAACTGAATCTCATACCACTGCTTGTAGGTAGTATCGTCAGGTGAGTTGACTTTGCCAAGCACAGTAAACGACGTTCCACCATTAATCGCTTTGATGGCAGTGTTGTTCAACGTCGAAGGGCGCGATCGCACGTTCAGGGCATTCACAGAACTCGCCACTTGACCCTTGAATGTCAGTTGCTCAATCTTGACATCCACAATCGAAGCACCGAAATCCTCGTAATACTGAACGTAGAAATCATAGTTGCCGCTAGTGGAGGCGGTAAATGTCTGTTTCCATGCCGGATCGCTCGCAGAACGATTTTGCCAATCGCCACCGATATCGGCCAGCTTCTTCTGGGTTGCAGCACTCTTTACGTAGAAGCGAGTGCCATCATCCGATTTACTGGTGACTTGATAGAATCGTCCCGCCTCCAAGGGAATCCGGGTCCACGCTTCCATTGCAAAGCGGCTATTTTGGATTTTGGAATCGGGGCTACCTAAGCCATAGTCTAGCTTTAGGCGTGCCACCGTCGATCCTTTTTTCCCTTGACCACCCAGGTCTAGAACGACGTCAGGCTTGGAGAAATCGTAGGTCTTATAGTCTTTGTAGTTGCTGGAGGTGCGGTTGATAAAGCTGCCCGTCCAGCGCTGACTAGAACCACCAGAGCCAGCCGAGAGAGTACCTGTAGGATCCCCAAAGGTTTGAGTCCAGTATCGCTTATCCGTATTACTGCGAGCATAGCCTAACCCCATCTCTTTGTAAGCGGGATCAAGGAGATTGGCTTTGTCTGCGGTGCTGCTAGCCCAGGCATCAAAGGCTGCTCGGTGTTTGGCGGCACCCATAGCAATGTTTTCAGAGGCTTTGGCGTAGCGATAGTTGGCATCCAGAATACGATCGCCCGGTTGGGAGCCATCTTTACCTGTATGGCTAAAGAAGTTGAACTCTGCCATACTGCGCGAGTGTCCCTTAGCCGCATCGGTTAATTGCGTATTTAGAGATAGCTCCGAGAGATCGTTTTGGCGACGCAGCTTATTCGTCCACAACAGCATCTGATAGGCCGGATCAGTCCCCTTCTTCGTTTCCGCAGAGGCCTTCAGTTCATACGTTGGAGACTTACGTCCATCGGGATAGATCCGCACAAAATACTCGCCATCGTCCAATCCCGAAAACTTGATGCGATTTTGTTTGCGGGGCGATCGCGACGTTGCAATGACATCACCGTTATCAATTTTGCTATTTCCATTGCGATCGCTAATCAGCTCCAGATTGAGAGGCCCTGCATCTTGCCGCTTCAGGGTGAGATCGATGCTACTCCGATTCGTGAGACGGAACCGATAAAAGTGCCCCAACCCAGAACCACTAATCTGATCATGAATCGTTTTTGTCTGATTTTGGATTGAAATATCTTGATATTGTCTAAGACTGCTTGCTGATGCTCTTGCCATATCGCTTATCTTTCCGTTACTATTCAGCGGATGGGTTCCCTACAAGACTCTGAAAAATACACAAAACATCCCTGCCCAAACCCAGAAAGTCTGTGTTTGGAGATAACGCCAAAACAGCGTATGCCTTGCTGTTCAGCGGTTTGTAGTCAATAAAAATCTTGCTTTAATTGAGCTAGACGTTAGTATCTTTGAGAAGGTGCCTTATGTCGTTGCAACATAGTCCGGTTTTGCAAGTGACTGTCGAGAGTCAAAATCAGGAACCTATTTAAAACAGCGCCAACCCAAGTAGAACAAACGGTTTGAGGGACTGGTTTCCATCCAATCTCTAAGAAATGACTAGATTTTTGCCGTAGGAACACGGAAATAAACACGACCAATTTTCAAACTGTCCTATCAAACCCACAGGACTTACGCAATTGGGCGATTTTGCGCGGGTGTAACCCGCGCAAAATCGCTTACAAGACTCAGGACGCCGCACGTAGTGCGTAAGTCAAGTCCTGACCCAGAGAGGGCGATCGCTCCTAAGCGTCCTCAAAACAGACTGTGCCTCCTGAACACAGCACTAGGCAGTTCAAAAGGCACATGTATATCACTTTCCCGCGAAGCAACTGCCGGGGAATCATGAGTAGCGGATAACGTTCATCAGGTGGCTAACGGTCGTACGCTGGCCGTTAGCATTAGTCCACAACTTTGATCAACCCCGTACTGAGGCGATCGCACACCTGTTTCACAAGCTGCATTTCTTCATCATTGAGCACCTGCCCAATGGCGTTTGCCTTGAGTAACCATCGCTGTTGTGCCGCCGTAATCCGTCCCGTTCGTAGAATCTTTTGGATGACCTGCCCAATCGACGAGTCAGAAATTGCTGTACTTAACATTGCCGTGCTTAACAGAGTCTTCATCGGTTCCACCCTAAGCCAACTGTTATGTATAAACTGGGGGCGATCGCCTGTATCCCAGCCATACAATATAGTCTGGCGTAAAATATCGGTTCTGTATTCAACCAATTGGAGGAGCGATCCGGATGATTTTATGACGTATCGATGAAGATGACGAGAAGCAGCGAGACGAAAAGGCGCTTTCTCAAGCCAGAGAACGCCTACTCCTTGTTAGTTATAAAGATAGTGAAAATTATCCATTCATTTTGCGGCGATCGCTCCGTACAATAGAAATTCTCTACGTCATCTGCTTACAATCTGTGTCCGCTGTCCCGATGCAGGGTCGGGGCGTTTGTTTCGTTAATCCAAACCTATTTCAACTACGTTGCTGTGGAGGCACTCCAAATGGTAGGACTGCCAGAGTTTGATGATGAAGCCTTGCTAAAGCAAGCCCTCACCCATCGCTCCTTTGTAAATGAGCATCCTAGCGCAGGCCAAGATAATGAACGGTTAGAATTTTTGGGAGACGCCGTACTCAACTTTTTGAGTGGGGAACTCTTATACAAACGCTATCCCGATAAGCCGGAAGGCGAACTCACGGCCTTACGGTCGGCCTTAGTGGATGAGAAACAACTGAGTGAGTTTGCGATCGCCGTTGGCCTAGACCAACCCAACGTCATGCGGCTAGGGCGCGGTGCCGAGCGGGACGGTGGACGACAAAACCGCAACTTACTCAGCAGTACATTTGAAGCGATTATCGGTGCCTACTTCTTAGACCAAAACTCGAACGTCGATCCGGTTCGGGCGTACATGCTTCTCTTGTTTGAGAGCGTTGTAGACGATTTGGCACTTTTGGTTCCCAGCGTGAACTTTAAGAGCCGATTCCAGGAATGGGCTTTAGCCAAACTGGGTGAAAACCCGCGTTATGTCATTGTCAATCAAACTGGCCCCGACCATGCCCGCGAATACACGTCAGAAGTGCAGGTGGCGCGGCAATCTTTTGGTCAGGGTACGGGGCGTCGCAAGCAGGATGCCGAAAAGGCCGCCGCCAAGGCCGCCTTGGAATCCTTAGGACTTCTCTAACGGATTCTCGTCGGATCATTTAGCGCTGCTGCTCCTCCGGGTGAGGCAGCGTTAATTTTTGGGGGGACGGGGTATCGAACGATGGGCGATCGCCCCAGAAAAATTTTGCACCGGAGTTGAACTGCCGCTTTTAATAGAAGTAACCCTATGGTTTTTCCACCGCTCCTATGACTACTCCCGATCCAGCGTCTACCCCGTCTCCCGAATCAACCGAAGCGTCGCATCCCCCTCGGCATTTCCCTTCCTCCCGCTATCTCAAATTTGGGGGGCTAATGCTGGGGGCGATCGCCCTTGCCTTGGCATTCAACCAAATTCGTCCCGTCATGCTGCTTCAACCGATTCAAGATGCTGTGTTTTGGATTGAAGATCACTACGACCAGTGGTATCAAGCCCATGTGCCTGCCTCTCGCCTGACGATCCTAGTCTTTGCGTTTCTCGGGGGATTGGTCGCCAGCATTTCGCCCTGCATTTTGGCACTGCTCCCGGTGAACCTTAGCTACATCGGCACCCGCACCATCACCTCCCGCCGCGACGCTCTTGGTAAGGCGATCGCCTTTGTTTTGGGCGTTGTGACCGTCCTCAGCATTCTGGGACTAGTCTCGTCGGCAGCGAGTTTTGTATTGCTACAAATGCAGGGCTATGTTTACCTTGCCGTCGGAACGCTGATCGTAGGGATGGGGCTAAATTTGCTGGGATGGGTGCCCCTGCCGTTGCCCAAACCCCAAGCCCGTCACCCATTCCCGGAGCCTATGGCGTCGGTCTCACCTTTGCGTTAGTCACCTCGCCCTGTACCAGTCCGTTTTTATTCTCCATCCTGGGCGTTGCCGCCACGACCGGATCCCAGCTTCAGAGCGTTTTAACCATGGTGAGCTATGCCCTCGGCTATACGGCTGTGTTGTTTGCCGCCAGCGTCCTCACCGGATTTGCAAAACAGGCGCGATCGCTGCTTCCCCATTCGCAACGCATCGTTCTAGTAGGGGCAATGGTGCTGATCGTGGCTGGATTGTACTACTGCATCAGTGGCCTACGTTGGATTGTGGCCATGCATGACCTTACCTTTTGAGTCGCAACGTTGGCGTCTAGCCATGCTTCTTTATCCAAACTTGAAGGACGGGCGATCGCAACAAAACTAAAATAAGGCTGTTGCCGGGGGAGCAAAGGCGCACCATGGTGTAGGACGGATGGCAAGCGACCGCTCTACGGGAGGGGCTTGCCCATACTCTGCGGCTGAACATCTATTCCAGATCACTCCTCTATATCAAGTCTGCTTAAATGCTCACTAAAACCAAACATGTTTTTGGCGCGGCGC
>JACYMB010000254.1 GCA_015272205.1 Synechococcales cyanobacterium T60_A2020_003
CTGCTGCACAAGATTTGGGGAACGGATGGCGATCGCCCCATTACCAAAGCAGAGCAGTATCTCCGGTCGTATCAGCGGGATCATGGCGGCTGGGAACTATTCTATGGTGATGGCGGCGATCTCAGTACCTCGGTTGAAGCGTACATGGCGTTGCGAGTATTGGGGGTTCCGGCGAACGATCCGGCATTGTTGAAGGCCAAAGACTTTATCCTCAGTCGTGGCGGCATTAGCAAAACCCGCATCTTTACGAAACTCCACCTGGCCTTAATTGGGTGCTACGACTGGCGAGGACTCCCCTCCATTCCCGCCTGGGTCATGCTATTGAAACATCCCTTTCCCTTTACGATCTACGAATTGTCAAGTTGGGCACGGGGCAGCACGGTTCCGCTCCTGATCGTGTTTGATCAAAAGCCTGTTTATCCGATCGAGCCTGCGGTTAACCTTGATGAACTCTACGCCGAGGGGATTAACAATGTCCGCTGGGAATTGCCCAAAGCCGGAGATTGGAGTGATCTCTTTGTGTGGCTAGACGGGGTGTTCAAGGGGGCAGAGTCGTTGAACCTGGTTCCGTTTCGTGAAGAGGGACTCCGTGAAGCAGAACGGTGGGTACTGGAACGACAAGAGGTCACGGGGGATTGGGGTGGCATTATTCCGGCGATGCTCAATTCTATGCTGGCGTTGCGGGTGTTGGGCTATGACGTCAACGATCCGATTGTGCAACGAGGTCTACGCGCTATCGATAACTTTGCCGTAGAAACCGACGATACCTACTGGGTACAAGCCTGTGTGTCTCCGGTTTGGGATACGGCTCTCAGTATGCGATCGCTGACGGATTCGGGTTTGGCTCCCGATCATCCAACCCTAGTCAGGGCGGGGCAGTGGCTCTTAGAGAAACAGATCCTCGACTATGGGGATTGGATCGTTAAAAACCCTAAGGGTAAACCGGGGGGATGGGCATTCGAGTTTGATAACCGCTTCTATCCCGACGTAGACGATACGGCTGTCGTGGCGATGGCGTTGCAGGATGTGCAGCTTCCCAATGAGCTATTGAAACGAGAGGCGATCGCCCGTGCGGTACGGTGGATCGCCACGATGCAGTGCAAAACCGGGGGATGGGCAGCGTTTGATATCAACAATGATCAGGAATGGCTGAATGCGATTCCCTACGGGGATTTGAAAGCGATGATTGATCCCAGCACTGCCGACATTACCGGGCGGGTGTTGGAGATGCACGGTCGTCTATCGCGAGATTCGCAACTGATGGCACGCTATGCCGACGATCTCACCCCCCAACGATTAGAACGGGGACTCACCTATCTCCTCCAAGAACAGGAAACCGATGGCAGTTGGTTTGGTCGTTGGGGCGTGAACTATATCTACGGGACGAGTGAAGCCCTGGCCGCTTTGACCCTTGTTGCACCGGAACGCTGCCGAAGCCAAATTGAACGGGCGATCGCCTGGTTGGTGAGCTGTCAAAATCCAGATGGGGGCTGGGGTGAAACTTGCCGCAGCTATAACGATCCACGACTCAAAGGGAAGGGGGTTAGTACTCCCTCTCAGACGGCGTGGGCGTTGCTGGGACTGATTGATGCGGCCTTTTGTGCCGATGCCGCCGCGAAACAAGCGATGCAGCGAGGGGTGCAATATCTTTTAGAGACCCAGACCGCTGAGGGAACCTGGGAAGAACAGGAATTTACTGGAACGGGCTTCCCGTGCCATTTCTATATTCGCTATCATCTTTATCGTCATCATTTTCCGCTGATGGCGTTGGGGCGATATCGGACAATCTCTGATGCTGAGAAGACTCATTCAACAAGAGGCGCGTGATATGAAAATTGGATCTGAGGCTCACAAGCAGTTATTTTGCAACAGCTTTCTGGAAAGTCATCGACTCTATGAACCTGAAGATATTCACTGGCCATCGGTTGATGGCGCGACCCTAGAACGCTTGTAAGGTATCCCCTTTTGGAACGAAGCGCTCTACACCGAGCGGCGAGCCGGAGAGATGCTGGCAACCTTTGCGTCGACGATCGATGATCCCTTAATTCGAGAGGCGATCGCCCTGCAAGCCCGGGAGGAGGTGCGTCATGCGCGGCTGATTGAATCGTTCATTCAGCATTACAACATCGACCTGCCCACCACGCGAGACTACACGATCCCGAAAAATATTGAGCCAGCCTTTATCCACTTTGGCTACGGAGAATGTTTTGACTCCTTTTTTGCCTTCGGCTTGTTTGGTCTGGTGCGGCAGGTCGGCATGATGCCCGAAGACTTTTTCACCATCTTTGACCCCATTCTGGACGAAGAAGCCCGTCACATGGTATTTTTTATCAACTGGATGGGCTATCAATTGGTAAACCAGGGTCAGGGCGTTTTGAGCGGTGTCAACTCGGTGTGGCAGTACAGCGGTGCCCTAAAGCGACGCTTGGGCGCACTCCAGGGAACGAGCAAAACCCAGAAAAATAGTAGTAAGAAAGGCTTCACGGCAAGCGGGGCACGGGACATGAAGCTGAATTTAACCCTGGACGGATTTCTCGCCACTTGCCTAGAGGAAAACGCAAAGCGCATGAGTGTTTACGACGATCGCCTCCTGAAACCGATGTTGCTTCCGGCGATCACCTCTGGCGCACTCAAAATGATCCGTCTCCTTCCTCAACGAAAGCCTCCCTTAGCGACGGATTCCGTGTAGACACCCAATCCCTAAATCGAAGGGTTAACCGCGCGATATCCCCACTGCTCAATGTAGGCAGACCAGTGAGCGTCGATCAGAGATATTGTTTCTGAATCAAGAACATAGTCGTTTTTGCGATAGCCTCTCAGGCTATCTAGATAGAGTTTAAGGTGGGGAGAGGCGGTTTCAAAATCGGGGAGTTTTAGCTGCGTAAAGAGACCCTCTAACACCTCAAGGGGCTTTGATTCCAAGTCTTCAAAGCGAATTTCGGCAAATTGATTAGGCGATAGATCAAGAGTGTCTGTTTTGAGTCTCTCCATCAGATAGGGATAGCTCTCTAGAATCAAGGCATCAATCGGTAATTGTTCGCAGTTGTAGGATTGCAGAGCCAGTTCCGGCAGTAATCGGGTGAAAAAGTGACGGGTTGAGGGAAAAACATGATAGGGATTGCGATAGATGTGAATAAATTTAGCATTTGGCCATAATGCCCGGAGATGCCGAACATAGCCCGTGTAGACCGGATTTTTGATTAACAACGGGCGATCGCCTTGATGAATCGAGACTTTTCGCAATAGGTGCTGGTGGAGCGATCGCCAGATCTCTATCTCGTCTCCCTCATCCTCTACAAAGATCTCTTTGCGGAAATGGGTTTCAAAGTGCTGGGGGAAATAGAGGCCGTGATAGTAGGATGCTGCGCCCATTGTGGCGAGGGGAATGGAGTCCTCTTGGGGCGAGGTGGGCGTGACGGCTACATTATCCACGTAGCGATCCTGGGGTAGGGCTTGCTCTAGCAACGGTTCCAGAGTGTGCACAATCCCTAAAATATCCCAGGGGAGTCCTGTGGCGAGGGGCGTAATGTATCCAAACTGGGGAGACTGCGCCAGCAAGTTATGTAAGTGAGTCGTGCCCGATCGCCAGTAGCCCACAATGAACACCGGATCCGGCATCGGCTTGTGCTGCAACTGTGTCCGGTTAAACATCACTCGCTCTGCGGTTGAGAAAGGCCAGCGGGCGAGGGATACGGCTAGGGCGATCGCTACCTGGGGCACTCGGTTAGGGGCGATCGGCTCATTGTCTCGCAGCAGCTTCAGCAACGTACCGGGCATACTGCCACACAGGGGATGAAAGAGACTCGCCATGAACGCCCCTAACGGCCTCCCGCTTTAGTTCGCATCGCCTGGGTGGCCAGGGTTTTCCCAAAGTCCCACGCCGCTCCAGGAATTCGATGGGCATCGCTGACCACATCGGTTACGCCCTCCACAATCCAGCGGCGATCGTCGTCGTTGAGAATCAGGGGCGGAATAAATTTCACGACGTTCATGCCGTAACCCGCCACCTGGGAGAGAATCCGATGGCGTGTAAATAGCGGCACCGTAATAATCTGGGAAAATAGACCCCGATTTGCTGTCTCCAGCATTTTCCAGGACAGCTTGAGGGTTAAACTCTTGGGTTCTGCGAATTCCAAGGCCATCATCATGCCCAGTCCCCGCACCTCTTTCAGGCACTCATACTGATCCACGAGGGGCTGCAAATCCTCGACAATCTGCCGTCCCATCTGAGCCGCATGGTCAATCCACCCTTCCTTTTCCAGAACCTCCAGGGTAGCCAATCCCGCCGCCATCGCCAGGTTATTTTTCCCAAAGGTACTGCCGTGAACCACCGCCCGATCCATGCGGTTAAACACCTTGTCGAAAATCCACGAACGACAGGCCACCGCACCCACAGGCACAAATCCACCGGACAACGCCTTCGCCATGCAGATCAGATCCGGCTCTACACAAAAATGCTCTACCGCCCACCACTTGCCCGTGCGTCCCAAGCCCGTCTGCACCTCATCCGCAATCAAGAGACTGCCGTGCTTCCGGCACAGGGCAGCGGCTCCGGGTAAGTAGTCTGCCTCTGGAATCCAAACGCCATGTCCTTGGATCGGTTCGGTAATGAACGCGGCTACATCTTTGCGGGAAAGCGCCTGTTCCAGAGCCGCCAGATCGCCAAAGGGAACTTCGATAAAGTCCGGCAGAAAGGGGCCAAAGCCATGGCGAAAGTGAGGATCGCCCGTGGCGGATAACGACCCCATCGTGAGGCCATGATATCCGCCCTGGCAGTAGACGATTTTGGAACGTCCGGTGGCATAGCGACTAAATTTAATCGCGGCTTCTACACTTTCGGTGCCGGAGTTGGCAAAGAAGATCCGGTCAAGGCCGGGAGGGGTGAGCTGTTGCAACCGTTCGGCTAACAAGCCCGACAACACCGACACATCTATTTGCACCAGGTTAGGCAGATCCGCCGAGAGAACATCCTGGAGGGCTTGAACAATGGTGGGATGGTTGCGTCCCAGCACAAAGACCCCAAACCCACTGAGTAAATCGAGGTAGCGATCGCCCTGATCGTCAAAGAGATACGACCCCTCGGCTTTCACATAGTGGCGATCGAACCCAATGGTTTTCAGGACGTTCACCATTTGGGGATTGAGGTATTGTTCATGCAGCGCAAAGTTGTCTCGCTGTCGTTGCTGAATCAGATCGAGGATGTTCATGGCTAAACGTAGGGGGGAATGTCCTAGAACTTAACGGGCTGTACCCAGCACACCACCAAGCGATCGCATCATGTTCTTGGGTTGAAGTGCATCTTCGGCGGCCGTGGGTTCATAGCCACAATGCACCATACAGTCTGCACATTTGGGGTTGCCGCTGCGGTGCCCGTACTGATCCCAGTCGGTGTTGTCAAGGAGTTCCTGGAAGGTCTTGTAATGGCCTTCATTGAGCAAATAACAGGGTTTCTGCCAGCCTAGAACGCTGTAGCTAGGACTTCCCCAAGGCGTACAGTCGTAATCTTTCTGCCCGGTCAGGAAATCGATAAACAGGGGATTGTGATTAAACGACCAGTTTTTTTGCCCTGCTTGGAACGGCGCGAAAATTTCTCGGAATAGAGCCTTCGTTTGATCCCGCTTCAGGAAATGCTCTTGATCCGGTGCCCATTCGTAGCTGTAGCCTGGGGAAACCATCATGCCGTCTACCTCCAGTTCTGTGAGGTAGTCAAACAGGTCTTGGATATCTTTGGGGTTAGTGCCCTCAAAAACAGTGGTATTGGTTGTGACCCGAAATCCTTGAGCTTTGGCCGCTCGAATCGCACTGATCGCGGTATCAAATACGCCCTTGCGATCGACGCACTGATCGTGAAGCTCTTTCAGTCCGTCTAAATGCACGCTGAAGGTGAGATAGGGCGAAGGCGAAAACTTATGCAAACTTTTTTCCAGTAGAATGCCGTTGGTGCAGAGATAAACGAACTTGCGCCGCTCGACCAATCCCCGCACAATTTCATCAATCTGGGGGTGCAGCAGCGGTTCGCCACCGGGAATGGATACTACGGGAGCCTTACACTCATCCACTGCCGCAAAACACTCTTCCGGCGATAGGTTCTGCTTCAGGATCTCAGTCGGATGCTGAATTTTACCACAGCCAGAGCAGGCCAGATTGCAGCGGAACAGCGGTTCCAGCATGAGTACCAGGGGATAGCGCTTACGCCCCTTAAGGCGCTGTGTAACTAGGTATTGTCCGACGGCTAGAGCTTGTTGAAGGTGAATTCCCATGTCTCCTCAAATCCCGGATATTAAAATCGCGTTTACAAGATTATTAGCACGTTTTGCCAATATAGTTGGCTTAACCTCGGCAGAGAGTGTTACGACGCTACAGCAAAATCTGTATACTGCCTCATCTTGGGTTCATGGAATGCTAACATGATGTCTTCTTTGGGAACTCCCTCATGAATGAGAGCAGTGGCGATACCCTCTTCAGTCCAATCCTCTTCAATCCAGAACTTACCCTCTCGAATCCGAACATAAACTGTCATCCCAGTTATGCGTTCGCCATGCTGCCAACCCAGGTTCATCCAAATATAATGAGCTTTGGCCTCATCCACAATTAAAAACGTTTCAATATCTGAGTTGGGATGACGGTTACTCAGTTCTACATACTCAGTCAAAATGCGCTTGATTAACGTTGGATACTCCGTTAATTTATCCATTGCACGATTTCCTCTCTCCCTATGTTGACAACAATGATTGGCAATTGATGTTTATTGAGAATGAGTTGAGTCACGTCTTGCGTAAAAAAGGTGTCGTATGTAACTTTGCTGATAGAAACGTACAACTTTCGCTCTGGGGCTATCTCCTCTAGAAGATAGCGGTAAATGTCATACTGACCGAGAGCCTCTTTTAAATCTTGGATCTTGGATGCTCCAACAACGCTTTTTACCTCCACAACTAACTTCTGTCCATTTCGTTCAACCGCAATCGGACGCTCAGCACCCAGATCGGCGCATAGCACGGTTCTTCGATATTGAATGACGTAAGGATTATCTGTGATTAACCAGTTATCCTCAATCAGTGCATTTTTTACTGCGTTGTGGATAATATCTAGTCTGGGCATAAATTCAAGTATAAGTCAGCCTCATGATGGCTGAAGATCACTCCTCTTGACGCAATGCTGAAACATCCCAGGCTCGATCCCGATCGCGACGTAATTCTCGATAGTCTCGATCATCCGACTAAAGCAGTTGTTCCAGATCTTCCGAGAGTTGGCGCGATCGCGCCGGTAGAGCTTTCTCATTACCAACCAGCATCGCCTGTTCCTGCAATGCCTCTTCATCGTGTGCCTTGAACATCTGTGCCGCTCGTACGGCCCGATAAGAACGCACACCCAACAGTTTCAACGCTTCAACGCCCATATCTAAGGCCGAACTAAACGTTGCCCGCGTGATCACATCTATCCCTTGACGAATCACAGAATAGGCATGACGGCGATCGCCCGCCCGTACCAAAAGGCGAAGATGGGGAAAGTGTTTATGTGCCAGATTCACGATCTGTTCAATCTTTTCATGATCGTCGATCGCCAGAACAAGCAACTTGGCTTGACCTGCCCCTGCGGCGTAGAGCAAATCTAATCGAGATGCATCCCCATAGAACACTTTCCAACCGAACCGTCGTAGGAGATCAATCTATTCGGGACTGTGTTCCAACACCGTGATGCGACAGCCATTAGCAAGCAGCAACCGTCCCACAATTTGCCCAAAGCAACCAAATCCAACCACGATCACCGAGTTCTCGTTGTCATCGATCTCATCGGCTTCACGGGGCGGAGGGGCGATCGCGTAACCCTCATGATTCGTCCAGAGCGGGTGCGAATTGGCGATGCTAATGGACAAAATCAGGTAGAAGGAAGGGCGATCGCGACGACCTATAGAACCCATTTGAGATCTCAAGGAGAGGCAGCAAGGCGCTTAAGCATCAGCC
>JACYMB010000255.1 GCA_015272205.1 Synechococcales cyanobacterium T60_A2020_003
ATCCACCGCCACAATGCCCACAGTGACTAGTAGTTGCACCATCACCCGCAGCGCAATGGATTCCTCTGTGGGCGGCGATGGAATGGAGTCCAGATGTGTCTGGATACGATCTAGTAATGAACCGGATTTGGGCGATCGCGGCTGAGTTGAGGGAGCCATAGGGAAACGATGAGGAGAAGGATTGAGCTAGAGAATAACCAGATGCAGGTAGGAATTACCCCGCAATCGGCGTGCTTCAATCCTAAGAGTTCCCAAACGCGATCGCAAACTCTGCTTGGTTTCCCAACCATTCGGACACGGGAAGGCCACACCCATCCCATCACCATCGCGGATCACGCTAAGGTGGGCAGCCAGGGTAAATCCGTAGTTCCGGGGTCGTAACCGAGTTGCTTCAGCAGGGTGGTCACTTGCCCCCGATGGTGGGTTTGATGGTTGAACATGTGGGTCACCAGTACCCAAGTCGGCAACACCCGCGTAACGCGATCGATGTTGCTGGTGTATTCAAACGGTTGCTGCAACCACGCTTCGGATAATTCATTCGCCCAATCGAGAAGGGTGCGATCCATGGCGATCCGGGCGTGGTGGAGGTCGTCAAAGTCCGCATATAGGTCAACTCCCATATTCGGGGCGTAGAACGGTTGCTGGGTAAAGCGACCCATCCAGGCGCGATCGCCATAGAGGATATGATTCAACGTGCCGTGAATGGATTTGAAAAAGGCACCGCGATCGCTCTTCCGAACGGCATCGGGAATCTCGGCGCAGATGGCGTAGATTTTTTGGTTCATCCATTCGTTGTATTCCGCCATCGTGACGGCATAGGTGCGATCGCGCATGGGTACTCCGTGGGGGTATCAATTCAAAGTTTTGAGTTGGGCAAGGGTATCCAACCTTATAAAGTGGTCACTGAGGATGCGTGAATGGATCCAGCTACGCCGCTGCGATCGCCCCCTGATGAACTAGCGATCGCATTGATGCTTCATCCAGTTGAAAATAGAACAAATCCTGACGCTGCTCCAGCACCGTTCCCCCAATTTTTTCATAGAACCGAATGCCCGATGCATTGTTGACACTGGCCGTCCAGGCAATGTGGGTGCAGTTCACCTGCTGGACGATACGGACAAGGTGGATCATCAGTGCCGTGCCCATACCCTGATGCCGAACCGCAGGGATAAGATACAGATCATCGAGCCAGAGACCAGGACGGGCTTGAAACGACGAGTACCGAAAATAGTAGAGGGGAACCCCCACCCCCTGATCCGATTGTTCGACCAAGAGAACGCGCGCAAACGGCGTTTCGCCAAATAGACTGTGCTGTAGTTTTTCAACGGTCGCATGCAGCACCCCGGAGAACTCCCCCAGGCCGCGGTAGATCGGTGACTGTAGCAGGACGGATGATGATAGACGGTGGCATCGGGAAATATCTCCTCAATTATTCACGGATTCTACAGCGTTCCTACGTGATTTATGAAAAAGATGAGTTGTGAAATGTGCGCCCCGACGGGGCGCACATTTCACAATCCAAATAGGATTGCTATAGACATCATGTAGCTATCGACAAACTCGCCATCGCGAATGGCATCACAGCGGCGGCGACCTTCGATAAAACTCACCGGATTGGTAGGGCAAGCGCAGGGGTTGGCGTTGGCATTGGGGAACGGTATGAATCGTGGCGATCGCCTCCCAATCGGTCAATTCCAGCCCTCGAATGGGGATATCCATGCTCCGACCTCTAGGGCACCAAGATCAATTTGCCAATGTGTTTGCCTGTTTCCATAGACTCGTGGGCAGCACACACATCGCGGAGGGCAAAGCGTTGGGCGACAGGAAGTTGATAGACACCTTGGGCGATCGCCTCCAGAACGTGCTGATAGCCTTCCTGCTCCCGATTGGAACCGGACAGCCCATTTAACAGCCAGCCGCGAATCGTGCCCATTTTCCGGATTAGGGGCGTCACGTCTACCACATCCGGTTTGCCGAGCAATCCATAAATACAGATGGTTCCCCCCTGCGCCAGCAAGCGAATTTCCTGGTTTAGAAAACGGCCTGCGGCGATCGGGTCAAAGGCCAGATCCACACCGCGCCCCTGGGTCAGTTGCTTCACCTTGCGCCACCAGGTGTCATCCTGGGTGACGATCAAATGGTCAAACTGGGCTTCTGGCATCGCGTTTAGGACATCCACCTTTCCCGGACTGGTGGTTGTACCAAGGGTGATGCCCCCGTACCGCTTCACCACTTGGGACGCAGCGATCGCCACACTGCTACTGGCCGCAGGCAACAGCACCACCTGTCCGGGCTGGAGATTGCACTGCCAGATCAGGCCACCCCAAGCGGTTAGGTACGGCAACCACAGTGCCCCTAGCAGATCGTCGGGAATCTCTGTGGGGGCAGGAATGGTGTGTTCGGGGGTGGTGAGGAAATGGGAGGTATAGGTTCCTTTGCCTAAGCCTCTTGAGGCGGGAGCCGCGAGACTCAGGACGACCCGCTGCCCCACTTGGCGATCGCCCACTGCCGAGCCCACCGCTTCAATATATCCCCCCCCTTCAATCCCAGGGGTAAAGGGTGGATTGCCAGAAATTAGCTTGTACTCGCCGCGTCGTGCCATCAGGTCGGCATAATTCATGCCAATGCTGGTGAGCCGGACAAGGACTTGATCGGCGGCAGGTTCCGGCGTGGGTTGTTCCACAATCTGGAGGCGATCGCTGCCGCCAAAGGCATCTACAACAACGGTATACATGGGTTTAATCAATCCTCGATAGATGGACAACGTGGGTGAGCGTCCACGTTGTCTTCACCATAGGGGATGGTCTGGGATCTAAATCCGAGGAAAAGCTGAAAGATGCGCTACCCGTGATAGCGATTTTCGAGCCATTCCCGCACTTCATCCTCTGTGCTACAGCGATG
>JACYMB010000256.1 GCA_015272205.1 Synechococcales cyanobacterium T60_A2020_003
CTTTGACGGTCGCCATTGTTTGAATCGCAAGGTCACTATAAAGAACTGACGCGCCGGGTTTGCCGCTCAACTCCTCGACCACCCACTGCCCCAGCACAGATTCTTCGATCCAGAAGGTGAGGCTTCCCCTAGCCTTCAATCCAGCGTTATACTCTGACCAGTTGCGGATGCGGTATTGAGGTTTCATGGCAGGTTTTATATGTGATAACTGAAATTTACCATGCCTCTCCTGCCCGCAACCCCTCTTTCATGCAACAACGCCGCACCAATACCAACGAGTTGAGATACGATCTCTCGTCCACAATCGCCACTGGCTCCGATGACTGAAACATCCATGTTCCCAACTCTCTATGCCCTTCCCTCTAGTAAACCACGGTTGAATCGTTTCCTGCGGTTTTGTTTAAGCATCTCAAGATATGTCGCAAGGCTTATCTGTTTTGAGTTTTGAGTTTTGAGTTTTGAATAGATGTTCTATGCTTCATTACATGTTGAGCCGTTTATGCGCCCTTCCCGTTCACGCTTGATAGGATCAAAACTGTAGAAGCCGTCCCTTGAACAAAGACAGGTCACGTTGTGAACGCCTCACAGCGAGGCATTCCTGTTGAGTGTCATACAAAATCCTGCTATAAGGTAGAACTAAACCCCACCGCCTGACGGCACATCCCCTACCCTGCGGGAAGCCGCTTCACGTCTAGAGCAAGGGGAGGTTGGGAGGGGTCTCTGAAATAGTGCTACTTTCCGAATCGGATTCCGTATCATACGTTCGTTCTCCGGATGGTGATTAGCAACGTGGACTTTTGATATGCAGCCATCAACGTCCCTTCAGTGGCACGCCATCCCGCTCGCCCAGGTTTTGGAAACGCTGAAGAGTACCACAGGAGGGTTGACCCATGCGGAAGCCCAAGTTCGCTAAGAGTATTACGGAGCTAACCGTCTACCCCAATCGCCTCCACCCAGTATCTGGCATATTTGGGGACGACAGTTTTGCAGCTCCCTGATCTATATTTTGGGATTGGCAGCCGTGGTCTCGGTTTTGATTGGCGATCGCAAAGATGCTGCCTTCATCGCGTTAGCCGTGTCGGCCATTCCTGAGGGACTGCCTGTGGCGTTAACGGTGGCCTTGGCGATCGCCACCCATCGCATGGCGAAACGGGGCGTGATTGTGCGGCGATCGCCCCGTCGTCCCAAGGGTTAAACTACGAATCTGTCCCCGTATACTGCACACGATAGATCCGGCCATTCATCTCTTCTGTAAAGAGAAGACTCCCATCCGGCATCACCAACAGCCCCACCGGACGCCCCCAAGTAGTCGGGCCACGGGGATCCACCAAAAATCCCGTAAGGAAATCCTCGTAATACCCGTCCGGTTCGTTAGCGTCGTTAAACGGAATAAAAACGAGTTTATAACCAGTTCCTTCATTGCGATTCCAGGATCCGCGCATAGCCACAAAGGCTCCGTTTTGGTAGCGTTCCGGAAAGGTCGATCCATCATAAAACTGGAGGCCGAGCGCTGCAGAATGGGCTTGAAAGAGAACATCGGGCGTTTGGGTTTGGGCGGCTAGGGTTGGATTGCGACTTTGATCGCCTTGCATTTGGCGCGGATCGAGCAAGTCTGGTTTGAGATAGGTATAGGGCCAACCATAGAACGCTCCAGGCTGAAGTCGAGTAAAAAAGTCAGGAACGAGATCATCCCCAATGCCATCGCGTTCGTTAACCGTGGTGTAGAGGTCGCCCGTTTGGGGATGAATGGCTAACCCGACCGGATTTCGCAATCCAGAGGCAAACACCTGAGTATCAGACCCATCCCAATTCATCGACAGGACAGAGGCTCGCGGCAGAGGTTCCTCGTCTACGTTCGTTTCCGATCCCACCGAGACAAAGAGTTTCTGCCGTTCGGGAGACACGATGACATTTCTCGTCCAGTGCTGGTTATAGCCCTGTCCGGGTAGAGGCGCGATCGCCTCTCCGGTTCCGGTCAATTGATCTTGTCCTTTGTCGTAGGGAAAGCGCATCACCGCATCGGTATTGCCCACAAAGAAATAGCCCGGAGCAAACGCCATCCCAAAGGGGAGATTCAAACCGTTCTCTGCTGTCGCAAACGTAATGCGCTCATCGGCAGCACCATCCTTCGTTGTATCTTTGAGGTGCAAAATGCGATTATTGCGACTTTCGACCACCAGCACATCGCCACTGGGCGTTAAGGCGAGCCACCGGGGGCGATCCAGCCCATCCGCAAAGACATTAACCGTGAAGCCATCCGGTACGTTCAGGACAGGATTGGCCGGAACCGGAATCACGGTTGGGGGTTTCGATGCGCTCTGGGTTGCAAAGGGACGGGGCAAATCCTCCACCGTAATCCGAATCGGAGATGGGGGCAGCGGTTGGGTCGGAATAATGCTGGCTGAGTCAGGGGCGATCGCCCCATCGTCTGCAGCAAGAGTTGTGGAGCGAGGGTCGGAGGCTGGGGTTGCGGTAGATGCCCCCGTAGAGTCTACCGCAGGCGCACACGATACGGTACATGCCCCCAGAAGGAACGCTCCAAACACAAGCGGGATCGAAAGATGGCTCATACTTTCAGCTTGAAAAACGCAGAACGGGAATCGTTACCCTTATCCAGCCTAGCGCAGCCCTAAAGCAAGTGCAGGGGGTAGGGGAATTCCTGTGGTGCATCCCACTGAACTTAAGCCGACACCAACGCTGACTCCGAAGCCATAGGCTGTTCATCCATGGCTAAATTCTCGTCCGTTGGCATTCCCTCCTGAACCAGGGACGGAGTTTTTCCTTGTTTTTGAACCAAATTCCCAACCATGGCAATGAGAGCATTCACTTGGCGGGTACGCCAGGCGTCCATCAGAGCCAAGGCTTGGTCGTAGGGCAATCGACGCAGCATCGCCTCCCGCAGATAGGCGGCATGGCGCTGTTCGTCTTGGGCAATGCTCATCAGTCCCTTTTTCAAACTCAAGCTGTCCGGTTCGTGATCGGGCAACACCTGCGCCATGCGGATAAAGTCATGATAGGAACTATCGCCTTTATCCTAATGGTTTTTCCACCGATAGGGCGTCGTCTAGGCGGCAAGACAACTTGACATTTGCCCTACTTTTTTAAGCTTCGACACAAACTGTAACTGAGACTACATTCAGGAACTATGATCGATATCTATAGGGATCTCGCTACTTTAGGCGCTAAACATTCATGGCTTCGCACTCCTCTCTTATGCCATCCGACGCGATCTACCATTGGCATACCCTAATGCCAGATAAGGTGTTGGTTCTCCTGGAGAGCGATCGCCAGCACGGTCTCACACGCGAACAAGTCCTGGAACGACAGCAGCGCTTCGGGCTGAATGAACTGGAGGATACAGGCGGTCGAAGTGGATGGACGATCCTGCTCGATCAGTTCAAAAATGTGATGCTGATTATGCTGATCGCGGTGGCAGCGGTGTCTGCAATTTTAGATCTGCGAGGAAATAATTTTCCGAAAGATGCGATCGCCATTCTGCTGATTGTGGGTCTGAATGCCGTTTTGGGCTATCTCCAAGAGAGTCGTGCGGAGAAAGCGCTGGCCGCCTTAAAACAACTGGCATCCCCGGTGGTGCGCGTCATCCGCGATGGGCAATTGCTAGAGGTTGAGGCAAGCGACTTGGTTCCTGGAGACATTTTTTGGATAGAGGCGGGGATGCAGATTGCTGCCGATGGTCTCCTCCTGGAAGCGATGAATTTGCAAGTCCGGGAATCGGCATTGACCGGGGAGTCCAATGCGGTGACGAAACGGGCGGGGGAGCCTTGTGACGTAGACACGCCCTTGGGCGATCGCCTCAACCTGGTCTTCCAGGGAACCGAGGTGGTCTATGGACGGGGTGTGGCCATTGTGATCAGTACGGGAATGCGAACCGAACTGGGACGCATCGCCACCATGCTGCAATCCGTAGAGTCAGAACCGACCCCCCTCCAGCAGCGCATGGAGCAGTTGGGCAATGTGCTGGTGGGTGGATCGATGCTGTTGGTGGCCTTGGTCGTGATCGGCGGCGTTTTAATCACAGGATGGAATCAGTTTGAGTCGCTGTTGGAGGTGTCGTTGAGTATGGCGGTGGCCGTTGTGCCGGAGGGACTGCCCGCTGTGATTACGGTGACTCTGGCACTGGGAACCCAGCGGATGGTGCATCGCCATGCCCTCATTCGCAAACTGCCTGCGGTAGAAACCTTAGGGTCAGTGACTCATATCTGTTCGGACAAAACAGGGACCCTGACCCAAAATAAAATGATTGTGCAAGCCGTCTACATCGATCGCGACGAAACGAACGGCTGCCACGTCAACATTACGGGCGACGGGTACGATCCCGCTGGAGAATTCCACCATGAGGGCTGTGTAATTGCGCCTGAGACTAGCTTGGTTCTTCGACGATTACTGGCGGGATGTGTATTGTGTAACGACGCAACCTTAAAACGAGAAGGTTCGGACTGGAGCGTACTTGGAGACCCAACGGAAGGGGCACTCCTCACCCTAGCGGCAAAGGCGAACATTCATAAACCAACGTGGCTAAGTCAGTGTCCACGGATACATGAACTGGCTTTTTCTTCAGAACGGAAGCGGATGAGCGTGATTTGTAAACTGAATCCCTCCGCGTCTAAGAATCTCTACCTGACGCATCCCTACTTGATGTACACAAAGGGATCACCAGAACTGGTGCTGAATCTTTGTACCCACGCCCAAGTTGGCGATCGCCCCTCTCCACTCACCCCCGAACATCGCCAGCGAATTCTACGCCATACCGATCAAATGTCGGGACGAGGTCTACGCGTGCTGGGGATTGCCTACCGCGAACTCATGGATATTCAAATCAATGATTCAACGAACATCGAACAACACATGACCTGGCTGGGCTTGGTGGGAATGCTGGATGCTCCCCGTCCAGAGGTCAAAGAGGCGGTGGTGCGGTGCCGACAAGCCGGTATTCATCCGATTATGATCACGGGTGATCATCAGCTCACGGCGCGGGTGATCGCGGAGGAGTTGGGGATTGCTCAACCGGGCGATCGCGTTCTGACTGGACAAGAGATCGAGCACCTAGGGGACGCTCAGCTTGATGAAGTCATGGGAAACGTCAGTGTCTACGCGCGGGTATCACCGAAACATAAGCTGCGAATTGTGCAATCGCTACAACGACAGGGACAGATTGTGGCGATGACGGGCGATGGCGTGAACGATGCCCCTGCCCTGAAACAGGCCAACATTGGCATTGCCATGGGGATTACCGGAACCGACGTTAGCAAAGAGGCCAGCGATATGGTGCTGCTGGACGATAACTTTGCCACCATCGTGGCAGCAACGGAAGAGGGACGAGTGGTTTACACCAATATCCGTCGCTTTGTGAAATATATCCTGGGTTCCAATATTGGTGAGGTGTTGACAGTCGCGGTCTCTCCGATTCTGGTTCCCTTGGGCGGCGTCCCCCTCACACCGCTACAAATTTTGTGGATGAACTTGGTCACCGATGGGGTGCCTGCGCTGGCGCTAGCAGTTGAACCTGCTGAACCTAGCGTGATGCAGCGTCCACCCCACGATCCCCAGGAAAGTATTTTTGCACGGGGATTGGGAGCCTATATGCTGCGGATTGGGTGTGTGTTTACGATTTTGGCCGTAAGTTTGATGGTGTGGTCGTATCACTATGCAGCGACGACGCCCGGAGATCCAGAACGCTGGAAAACGATGGTGTTTACAACGCTGTGTCTAGCCCAAATGGGACATGCGATCGCCATTCGATCCAACAGTCGCCTCACGATTGAGCTGAATCCGTTGAGTAATCCCTATGTGTGGGGAGCGGTGATTCTGACGACGATTCTGCAACTGATGCTAATCTATGTTCCACCCCTGCAAGAGTTCTTTGGCACCCATGTTTTGACAGCGAAGGAATTAGGTGTTTGTCTTGGGTTCAGTCTCCTCATGTTTGTCTGGATTGAGCTTGAAAAGTTATTTGTACGTTTTGCTAAACGGATGGGCTGGCCTATTAACGTGAGTGATTAGGACGCTAGCTGAGGCAGGTATTGCTCAACTTAGCAACCCATCCGGCTGCAAATGTCCTTATGAACTCGGAACCCTTATGGATGAACCCTTTGACGAAACGATTACAGAACCGATTACGGATACAGTTAGCCGTTTGCAACAGTGGTTGAGCGATCCCAATTTCATCAAGCTGCTCGTGGTGATCCTTGGGGCGATCCTGATTGCTGCCTTTTTTCAAATTTTACGACGATTCGCTATCCGACAAAGCCTGGATTCAGATACCCGCTATCGCATCCGTAAGGCGCTAAATCTCGGACGTTACTTGGTGATCGGGGTTTTTGCACTTCTCGTATTCAGCGACAGCCTGGTTCGCTTTACGGTCTTTTTTGGAGTGATCGGTGCAGGTGTTGCCTTTGCCCTGCAGGAAGTGATCACTAGTTTTGCCGGTTGGGTGGCGATCTCCTTTGGACAGTTCTATAAGCCGGGCGATCGCGTCCAATTAGGTGGCATTGTTGGTGACGTCATCGACATTAGCATTCTGCGAACCACGTTGATGGAATGCGGTGATTGGGTCAAAAGTGACCTCTATAATGGCCGCATTGTTCGCATTGCCAATAGTTTTGTCTTTAAAGAGCCAGTCTTTAACTATTCCGGTGATTTTCCATTTTTGTGGGATGAAATTATTATTCCCGTTAAATATGGGAGTGATTATCAGTGGGTGCGCCAAGTGCTGATGCAAGCCGCTCAAGACATCTGTGGTGAGTTTATTCCCACTGCCCAAACCCATTGGAACACAATGCTTCGCAAGTATTTGATTGAGGATGCTCGAGTTGAGCCGATGGTTACCCTCGTCACGACCGATAACTGGCTGGAATTTACCGTACGCTATGTCGTGAACTATAAACAACGTCGGAGTAAAAAAGACGAACTGTTTTCCCGAATTTTGGACGAGTTCATGCAATATAGTGATCGGGCTACCTTTGCCTCGACGACGGTGCATTTAGTGGATCTACCTCTTGTCAAGGTAAGGCTAGACTCATCCCCCTCTGACGCCTAGGGCTGATTGGATCGTCCTCAAAAACTCATGCATTGAACTTGGCGTAAAGCCAGAATGATACATTGAGGGAGCATCATGCTATTGTGCAATATTGCCTCAATGGGCATTCATGGACTCAGGCGTAAGTCGGGTTTGCGACGGGCGAATTCCTGGCAAGCGTGATGGCTCTATTCTCTAGTACGGTTCCCATGTATCTCAAACGGCTCCACCTCAAGCAATTTCGTAATTACGTTGATCAACAGGTGGAGTTCTTGGCTCCAAAAACCATCTTGGTTGGGGATAATGCCCAGGGGAAGTCGAATCTGTTGGAAGCGGTTGAACTGCTGTCTACGCTGCGATCGCACCGAGCCCTGCGCGATCGCGAACTGGTGTTGGACGGGGAATCAACGGGACAAATCACGGCGATTCTCACCCGCGATGCAGGTGACGTAGACCTTGCCCTGATCCTCCGCAGCAATGGTCGTCGCACCGTCGCCCAGAATGGCGTAACGCTAAAACGCCAGCTCGACTTTTTGGGACTTCTCAATGCGGTACAGTTTTCCAGTCTGGATTTAGACCTCGTGCGGGGCAGTCCGGGACAACGACGGGTTTGGATTGATGGGTTGCTGGTACAGCTAGAGCCTATCTATGCCCACATTTTGCAGGAGTACAACAAGGTTTTGCGTCAGCGCAACGCTCTGTTGAAAAGTCTCTTCAAAACGGATCGCTCAGGACAGACCGATGAGTCTACGCAACTGGCGATTTGGGATGCCCAACTGGCAACGATGGGGGTACGGGTGATTCGGCGGCGATCGCGCGTGATTCAACGGCTAGCTCCGATCGCCCAGGCATGGCATCAATCCATTAGCAGCAGTACAGAGATGTTGGAAATGCGCTATCTACCTAATGTTGCTATTGAGAAGGATGATCCCAGTGCCATCCAAGGTGCCTTTTTAGACAAAATCCAGCAACGGGCGATCGCAGAACAGCAGCAAGCGACAACGCTGGTAGGGCCGCATCGGGATGAGGTGGAGTTTTTGATTAACGGTACACCTGCGCGGCAGTATGGTTCCCAGGGACAGCAGCGCACCTTGGTGTTGGCGTTGAAGTTGGCGGAGTTGAAGCTGATCGAAGCGGTAATCGGAGAACCTCCCCTTTTGTTGTTGGATGATGTGTTGGCGGAACTGGATCTGAATCGTCAGGATAAGCTGCTGGAAACGATTCAGGATCATTTTCAAACGTTGATTACGACAACTCACCTGAATGCATTTGATGCGGAGTGGCTGAAGTCGTCGCAAGTGTTGAAGGTGGAACGGGGACAGATTGAGGGTTAAATCATAGACTTTTTCCTAGAAGGATAGGTCACCGTCCAAAGTTGATCGACACTAGGTGGTTCAATAGATTGTTGCGTCCCATCCGGCCAAACTATTTTCACAGATTCAATTGTTTCATGCTCGCCTAAACCAAAGTAAAGACGATAGTGTCCTTGCGAGAAATGGGATCCCTCAGCCGCACCAACTTCTTGGAGTTGCTGTTTCCCGTCTGGCGTTTCAATCCCTGCGGGTCGATTCCCCGCCGCTCTGCGGCGTAAAATGCCAGGATG
>JACYMB010000257.1 GCA_015272205.1 Synechococcales cyanobacterium T60_A2020_003
TGTTCCATCTTGGAGGTGATGCTTACCGTTTTTGACCCCCTGCTGGCTTTGACAAGGAGGGCAGGGCATCGCTAGAACTGGTTCACTACCTTTTCATTCTATCCATCACTTATTAGGCGACCAGTGCCCATATCCGCAATGTACACCCGGCATCCAGTGCCACGAACATGACTACGCAGTAAGGCAAAGAGATTCCCAGCAATGGTGACATGGGCATCGCTGGCTCCGACCATCGCATAGATCTCACCATTGATATATTCATGCTTGATGGGACTCTCCGCTTCAAGCTGGAGGTAGTCTTCGGCAGATAGGGTCGGCGGAGGCGATGCCATCATGGACTATCGAATCCTAGGGATGGATTCATTGTAGATCGGTTGGAATTGGAGGTTGGTTCATACGGGGCGATCGCCCAATCCCGACTGGTCTACTATCAAAAATCCCTATCCCTGCGTTTCCGCCAACCACTGGATCACCTGATGACCCAACCGCACATCATTCAGCCGATCGATTTCTCGAATCCCGGTCGGGCTGGTGACATTTACCTCCGTCAAGTAGCCCCCGATGATGTCAATGCCCACAAACATCAGCCCATCTCGCCGCAGGATTGGAGCCAACATCTCACAAATTTCGCGATCGCGGGCTGTGATGTCCACACTCGCCACTCGCCCCCCCACCGCCATATTGCCGCGAAACTCTCGTCCCGTCGGAATTCGGTTCACGGCTCCCAGGGGTTCCCCATTCAGCATAATAATCCGCTTATCGCCATCCTTGGCCGCAGGCAAATACTCCTGCACCATCACCGGAAGCCGTCCCCGATGGGTGCTGATCTCCACCATCGAGTTGAAGTTGCGATCGCCCGATTCTAGGAACAAAATTCCCTCGCCCGCCTTGCCTCCCAAAGGCTTCAGAACCGCCGCACCTCGCCGATCCACGAACGACTGAATCACACTTTTTTCAGCGCTCACAATCGTTTCCGGCAGCGCACCGATAAACTGGAGGGCATACATTTTCTCATTCGCTGCTCGAATCCCCGACGGTGCATTAATCACCCGCGTTTGACGTTGATCGACGTGATCGAGAATGTAGGTGGCGTAGAGGTAGGGAACGTCCATCGGCGGATCGGTTCGCATGAACACCACATCCATTTCATTGAGCGATCGCAAAATGCAGTCGCCTAGCTCAAACCAAACGCTTGGAACTTGCCATTGCCCATCCACCAACTCCACCGGATGGATCGTCACCTGCTGCAACGGGGCAAAGGCTTCTCCCTGTAAAACATTGAGCTGACTCGCTTCCGTGATCCACACCTCATGCCCTAGCACTTGCGCGGCTTCCATCAACGCCACGCTGGTGTCATGACCAGGATCTAGCTTTTGAATGGGGTCGATAATAAATGCAAACTTCACCAGCGATGCCTCCACCGTGCCCTACCTACACCATTCAACCATTCGACGGTACGACAAGCTATGCAGCTAAAAGAGAATCTAATCGTCCCTGGGATTCTAGGGCGTACAGATCATCGCAGCCACCAATGTGCTGCTCATCGATAAAGATCTGGGGCAGGCTCCGACGACCGTTTGCCCGCTTAGCCATCGTTGCCCGCGCCGCTTCATCCCCATCAATGCAATATTCCGTAAACTCAATCCCTTTCTTGCTCAGAAGTGCCTTTGCACGAACGCAGAAGGGACACATGCTCCAGGTATAAATCTCAACGTTAGCCGCCATCGGACACCTCGTTTAGCTTAGATCTGAAATACTTCTTAATCTTAATCTAGCGTGATGGGCGATCGCACCTGAATCGTGATTTGGCGATCGCACCTTAGTACGCGAGATGCGTAGGCGATCGCTCAAGACCCAAGTGATAGACGTCCTGGCAAAACATAAAGATTACCTTCGAAATCGTTCTCAGCCGAAGTTCTTCTAGGAGAATATTGCATAATTGACAAGTTCTAATCTGTACTACCGGGATATTTCATGTTGATGAGCCGCTTGCCACTCCGCCCAATGCGCTTACCCGTTGCCCTCTCCGCGACACTCCTGAGCTTAAGTCTCAGCAGTTTGACCGCTAAATCAGCAAACGCCCAAGACCTTTACAATCCCATTGAGTTACCTGGAACCGGGGAAGTCACGGATGTGTTATCTGACAAAGATATCCCCACGGGCTTTGGTGGCTTTGCACGGGATTATGTGGTTTCCTTGAAATCGGGCGATCACATTGTGATTGATCTCCTATCCGAAGAATTTGACACGATCGTGACGCTAATTGCCCCCGATGGCTCAACATTTGGTGAAAACGACGACGGCCCTGATGGGACAACCAACTCGCTTCTGTTTGCTCGCATTCTTGATGGTGGGAACTACATCGTGCGCGTTCGTCCCTATGGGGGACAGGGGCTTGGTACGTTTACCCTCAAGTTGACCCGTCTGCGTCCGGTAGAGTAGGTCGTTCGCTATCTCTATACATGAGTCTTGGTAGTGAGCTGCGGTATACGGGTTCTGATTCAGTAGCAAAATCAGCCCGTATACTTGTAAGACGCTTAGTAAGACGCTTAGAACCTTCGTTTTTAAGGAGGTTGGGCGATCGCCAATGAACCTAGTCAAAAAAAGTTTGCCGTTTAGCTTGCCAAGATCCCCAAAGTTTTGCTAGCTTAATGAAGCGCTGAACGCATGTGCAACTCAACCCCTAGCCGGGATAGCTCAGTCGGTAGAGCAGAGGACTGAAAATCCTCGTGTCGGCGG
>JACYMB010000258.1 GCA_015272205.1 Synechococcales cyanobacterium T60_A2020_003
CGATGCTGTAATTCAAACCGAGCCAAGGCAGCCACGGAATGTATTCCGCCATTTGCATACTGCCCTCAGCGGGATTGAATTGATAGGCCACAAGTCCCGTGCAAGCCAAAAGCCCAGTTACAAGGGCGATCGCGATCGCCCGATAGCGATCAGGCTTTAAGTCGGGTGGCAGCAATGAAATCAGAATTGCTCCTAATACCGGAATCCAAATTAAAGCACTTAGCATCTCAGGAAATCTCGCACCTTAACAACATCAACGCTATCGTTGCAAAACGGCTCAACACCCGTTGGGGAAGGCTACAGACTAGGTAGAAACATTGTGACAGTAAGCAAAAGACCGACCCCCAGCAAAATAGTCAGCACATAGAACTGGAACTGTCCCGAAACGTTATACCGCAAGCCCTGCCCACTAAAAATAGCGGCTAAGCCTACTAAATTCACCATTCCATCAATGATGTAGCGATCGAACCAAGACGCGAGGTTGGATATCGCAGTGACAAACCATACTACGGTTAGGTCGTATAACTTTTGAATGTAAAAGTCATAGGCCAGAAAATCTTGAATAAACCGTATTGAGGCATTAACAGGCCGAGCCGACAACCGTTGCAATTCCACTCTAAAGGCAATAAAACAGCCCAGAAATCCTGCAAAAACTAACAATGGGAGCGCTATTTGGTTCACCATATGCGTCCCGGTATCCAACGGAGAGGTCAAGCTTAGCCACAAAGACCAGTGCTGCGGAACCGTGAAATCTAAGAGATTGAGCACCATCAAGACCACCATTGGTACCGCCATTGGCCAAGGTACCTCTGGGGCACGTCGAGTTTTCGGCTGTGGTTCACCAAGAAACGTTAAGCGAAAAACGCGAGTCAAGTTGAACGCACTCAGGGCATTCACAAACACTAGGACAGCAAGGAGCCAACCTGGTACATCCCACAATCCCCCTGTCCAGCGTTGCAAAGTCCAAAATCCGCCTAGGGGAAAAGCCACAATTAGACTGAGTGAACCGATCGCAAATGCGCCTGTTGTGGCGGGCATACGCGACCATAGCCCCCCAAACTCCGTTACGTTTTGTCCCTGGGTGGTCAAAATTACAGAGCCAATACTCATGAATAGCAGCGCTTTTGCCAGTCCATGGGTAAACAAGAGCAAAAATGCTATATCCACATGCCCTAACCCAACTGCAATAAAGACAAGTCCCAAATAGGCACTAGTCGAGTGGGATAACGTACGCTTGATGTCAATTTGGGCGATCGCCATCAACGAGGCACCAATAGCTGTAATGCTCCCAATAGCGATGAGCACGTTGGCAGCAATGGGTGACAAGGTGAATACAGGCTGAAGCTTGATCAGGACGTAGGCTCCGCTTGCCACAACGACCGAATTTCGAAGAATACTAGCTGGATTTGGCCCCTCCATCGCCTCATCCAACCATAGGTTTAAGGGAAACTGGGCACATTTTCCTGTCGGCCCTGCAATCAGTGCCAAACCAATAAGAGCAGCTGCCGTAGGGGTTAGCGGGTTCGTCTCTGCCCAACTGGCTAAGTCAGAAAAGGTTAATCCTGCGCCATAACTTGAGAGCGCCACAATACCCATCAAGAGAATGATGTCCCCAACCCGCTTGGTTAGAAAAGCATCCCTCGCAGCCGTTACCACCAGCGGCTGGGCATACCAGAACCCCACCAGTAGATACGTGGAAAGCGTGAGCATCTCCAAAAATGCATAGCTAAAAAATAACGAATCACTAACAGCTATGCCCGTCATGGCGGCCTCAAAAAAGCCCATCAGACCATAGAATCGAGCCAAAGACCAATCTTTCTCTAGATATCCCAGAGCATAAATTTGAGCCAGCAAGCTAATACCACTAATGAGCTCCATAGCTCCTAGGCTCACGGGGGATAGTTCAACTGCTAGGGCAATATCGAGATCCGCAGCATGAAACCATTGAAAAGCAAGCTGCTGAGGATCATACTCCCACGCTTGGACAAACGCGATAGAGCCATGAATAAATGCTATCAACGTCATCAAAATATTGATGTATACCGCAGGCCGTGGCCCAGTACGCTTCACGTACCCGATAGACCAAGGCAGGGTCAAAATCGCCCCAATCAGACCATATACAGGTATAAACCAAGCAGTTTGCAGCAAAAACAGTGCCATTGCGATTGGCCCTCAGACGAAAAATGCAACGAATAAAATTAGATTTCGTGGTATCGATTATCAGACTTCAGAAATCGTTTGAAAACCTCTGCGTTATGAAACACATCCTAAATATCTGTATGATCACCAAGCTAAACAACGTTCACTGCAGAACGGAAGATGAGTTGGCTTAGAGTCCAGCGAAATCCCTCAAGCTTCAGAAGCGTAACCAAAAGCCTAAGGCGTTCTTGAAACTTCAGAAATATTAAGGACGCTTAACCCTACGAGGAAGGCATTAAACCTATATCTCTGCGTTTCATAGAGTTTAACAGTAATACTTGCCGTTACTCTTACAAATACGTAGATTCACTCCTTGTATGTCAATTTTCTTAAAGTCTGGTGTCGCAACATTGAGTGCAAAGAGAAAACGAGAGAAGCACGGCACTAGGCTGATACCATAAGTAGTGGTGTGGCAATACCAAGATGCAGCCTCGGTGTTATGTCTCAGACTTAGTCTCAATATCTAACATGGAATCAAGGAAATCCAACGCTTCAGTTTTTTGAATGCTACCAGTGATTATCCAGATAATCATCTCCTCTACCCTAGTCGATACGTCTGTTTCAAGGTTTGGGATTAATGCTTAGCTTAGAGGAATATATAGAACCTCGCCAACGCCATCTGCCCAGCTACGAAATTTTTCTCATCTGTTCAAGTCGCCTATTCAAAAAATAGTATAAGTAAGAATTATTTTTCCAATAAAAAAGAATCATTTTGATTTATATTGTCAAAGGTCAGATCCCCCCTGTATTCTTAAAAATGGGAAATTTAAGGTGCTTTTCTGAGAATTAATATCGGTCTTCCCGTCGATTTTCAGGCAAGTTTATTCAACAGTGTTTGTTTTTCTGCAGGAGATATAGGTATGCCAATTGCGGTAGGAATGATTGAGACGCGTGGTTTTCCAGCGGTTGTGGAAGCAGCGGACGCCATGGTAAAAGCAGCACGCGTAACTTTGGTGGGATATGAGAAGATTGGGAGCGGGCGAGTGACCGTTATCGTTCGGGGCGATGTCTCTGAAGTTCAGGCTTCTGTGGCAGCGGGTATTGAATCCGCTAAGCGCGTGAATGGTGGGGAAGTTCTTTCGACCCATATTATTGCTCGTCCTCACGAGAACCTAGAGTACGTTCTGCCCATTCGTTATACCGAAGCGGTTGAGCAGTTCCGCTCATAGAGTGTGGCTTAAGTGTCTAGTGAGTGTATCGCCAACTTAAATCTGGGAATATTGGGATAAGTGGGCGATTGGTTGGTAACGAAGTGTCTACTGTATAGACGATTTATAACTGGAAGGGAGAAAACGAATGGCAATTGCAGTTGGAATGGTTGAGACGCTGGGCTTTCCGGCGGTTGTGGAAGCAGCGGACGCTATGGTAAAAGCGGCGCGTGTAACCTTAGTAGGATACGAGAAGATTGGCAGCGGGCGAGTGACCGTTATCGTTCGGGGCGATGTCTCTGAAGTCCAAGCTTCTGTAGCTGCTGGCATTGAGAATGTGAAGCGTGTTAATGGTGGTCAAGTTCTCTCCACTCACATCATCGCGCGCCCTCACGAAAACTTGGAATACGTTCTGCCTATTCGTTACACTGAGGCGGTCGAAGCATTCCGTGAGAGCGTGAGCGGCATTCGTCCTCTTAATCGCCCGTAATATCTGATGCAGATTGCAAAAGTTTGTGGCACCGTTGTTAGCACTCAGAAAGAGCCCAGTCTGACTGGGGTTAAGTTCCTGATGCTACAGTACGTCGATGAGTCTGGCGACTTGCTGCCAGATTATGAAGTGGCCGCAGATAGCGTTGGGGCTGGGATTAATGAGTGGGTTCTGGTGAGTCGGGGTAGTGCTGCTCGCCGGATTCCAGGCAGTGAATCTCGCCCCATTGATGCTCTAGTCATCGGCATTATCGATACGGTTAATCTTGACAATCGTTTGATGTACAGCAAGCGTGATTCTGATCGTTAGCATTGTGCCTAGGCAACTATATTCGAGCGATGTCAATATTGTGGAGAGTGCGATCGCTTTGATAGGAGTGTGTTGGGATTAGTTTTTAGCTACCCAGCATATTCCTATTGAAAGTAGAGATCGATGCACGTTGTGTAGGGAGATTCGGCAAGGATTTCCTGCCTTTGTTTGTTTCAGAGGGAAAGACCATGGGTATTTCAGGTTCTGCTGCTTCCCCGACCTCTAAGTCCTCACGACTATCTCATCCTAAAATTCATGAGACGGCGCATGTCCATGCCTTTTCCAACATT
>JACYMB010000259.1 GCA_015272205.1 Synechococcales cyanobacterium T60_A2020_003
TGAATTGCCCGCTGTCGTTCGGGATTGGGGATATGGTGCATCCGCCCATGAAACTCCATATTTTCCCAGACCGTGAGATCCATATCCACGCTGGTTTGCTGCAACACTACCCCGATTTGCTGCCGGACGCCAAACGGCTGCCGCACGACATCGAATCCCGCCACCACAATGTCGCCCTGGGTGGGACGGGTGAGGGTTGTCACCATCCGGATTGTGGTGGACTTGCCTGCTCCGTTCGGCCCCAGTAGCCCAAACACTTCACCGGGCTGGATCGTCAGCGACAGATCATTGACGACGCAGACGTTGTTATAGACTTTGTGGACGTTCTCAAGGGCGATCGCAGCGACCATAGTGTTGTAAGAACTCGAAGACGGGGAGTTTAATAATCCTTAATATTCTTACGGTATCACTTTAAGGGTTCCTCCGTGGAGTAGAGGTAAACGAAGCAATGATGCAAACCTGGAACAGACGGAAACCCATCGTCATTGCCCATCGGGGTGCGAGCGGATATCGTCCAGAGCATACGTTGGAGAGTTATGCCCTAGCGATCGCCCTGGGTTGTGACTACATCGAACCGGACTTGGTGATTACCCGCGATGGTGTGCTGATCGCTCGGCATGAAAACGAGCTGTCCGATACAACTGATGTGGGCGATCGCCCGGAATTTGCAGACCGCAGGACGACGAAAGTGATTGATGGCGTTGTACGAACAGGCTGGTTTGCCGAAGACTTTACCTTGGCAGAAATCAAAACTCTACGTGCCCGTGAACGGTTGCCATTTCGCGATCAGTCTTTTAATGGACAGTTTGAAATTCCCACGCTCTCTGAAATTATCGATCTAGCCCAGCACGCTAGCACAACCCCAGGCCGTACCATCGGCATCTATCCCGAAACCAAGCACCCCAGCTATTTTCAATCGATTGGGCTACCGCTAGAACCTCCACTGTTGAAGTTGCTAGCCCACTACGGTTACACCGAACGGGATTCCCCCGTGATTTTGCAATCCTTTGAGACCAGGAATCTACAACAATTGCGATCGCTCACGAATGTCCCCCTGATTCAGCTCATCGCGGAACCAACGGTGATGCAGGTAGACACTCAACGTTCCTATGCAGACCTGATTACGACTGATGGATTACGGGCGATCGCTCAGTATGCTAATGGGATTGGCGTAGATAAACGTTTAATCGTTCCTGTAAATCCAGCAAACCCGGATCTATTATTGCCGCCCACGTCTCTCATCAACGATGCCCACACGGCTGGACTCTGGGTTCATCCGTATACGTTTCGCAGCGATCCAGCGTTTCTCCACCCTGCCTACAACGGTGATCCAACCGCAGAGTACAGGCAGTTTTTTGAATTAGGAATAGATGGAGTGTTTAGCGATTTTACCGATCAGGCTGTAGCCGTGCGCGATCGCTAGGATCAGCAGACGAGAGCGATCGCCCTTAACCACCACCTCAACAGAGACTTCCTGGGACTCTTTGGGAAAATAGATATCGCTTCAACACCGAGTGCAATACCTATCTTTGTGCAGTGACCGATAACTATGTATTCAACGTCAAGTTTCCAGCCGCAAAGTAATCGGTGCGATCGCGCCACAGCCAGTCCAGGCATTTTAGGAGCAGAAGCAGTGGTTGGAGATGTTGATAACTTTCCAAGGGAGGTTCGTCGCTATCTAGATCACACGGGGGCAACACAATCCCTTCTGCCGCCGCTTGTTCGAGCAGTTCTGACGGATATCTTCCCTCTTTTGAAGTAGGGATTGCTTGCACAGTGGACGAGGCAAGGGTTTGAGCCGACATGAGGAATCTCGCGAAGAGAATTTATTTCCGGTGTAGCGAGGATTTTGAGATTCAAAGTCAGCGGGTCTTCGTGAGGCGATCGCCCTCAAGAATGGCACAATTAAAGCTTTGCGACAGTCAGCGAATCTAGAAGCCCATTGATAACGCCTATGCAACTTCTGTGTTTGAGCAACGGCCACGGTGAAGACGCGATCGCCCTTCGCATTGTCCAGGCATTGCGATCGCACCCCGCCGCCCCGGATATTGCAGCGCTGCCGATGGTGGGTACAGGCCAAGCCTATATCCATCACAATGTGCCGATTGTAGGGCCAACCAAGCAAATGCCCTCCGGAGGATTCGTTTACATGGATCAGCGGCAGCTCTGGCGCGATGTTAAAGGCGGACTGCTAGGACTCACGATCGCTCAATTTCAAACCGTCAAAGCGTGGGCAAACGCAGGGGGCTTGATTCTGGCGGTCGGTGACATCGTACCACTCCTGTTTGCCTGGGCGAGCGGTGCGCCCTACGCCTTCGTCGGTACGGCCAAATCCGAATATTACCTCCAGGATGAAGCGGGTTGGTTGCCCCGTCGCTCCTGGTTTGAACAAATGGAAAGCTGGTCTGGATCGGTGTATCTGCCCTGGGAACGCTGGCTGATGAGCCGCAAGCGTTGCAAAGCCGTTTTCCCCCGCGATACGCTCACCTGCCAAATTCTCAAACGCTGGTCAATTCCCGTATTTGACTTGGGCAATCCGATGATGGACGGACTCGAACCGAGCGGCACGATCTTTGAACCCTACGAAGCCGCCGCCGATGTGCCCCCTCTCACCATCGCCCTGCTCCCCGGATCGCGATCGCCCGAAGCTGAAGCCAACTGGGATCTGATCTTGAAAGCCATCCAAGATATCGTCCTCACCTTTCGTCAGCGTCCGTTACTGTTCCTGGGTGCGATCGCCCCAAACCTCGATCTTGCGCCCTTTCGGAGTCAGCTTCAATCCGCCGGATGGTTGCCCCGCACCGCTACCGACGCTGCCGAACCGCTGTTTACCCAACGACACGCCAGCCTGATCCTCACCCAAACTGGATTTGCCGACTGTTTGCATCAGGCGGATTTTGCGATCGCCCTAGCCGGAACCGCCACCGAACAATTTGTCGGACTCGGAAAACCTGCCATTACCATCGCTGGACGAGGGCCGCAGTTTACGCCCGCCTTTGCCGAAGCCCAAACCCGGTTGCTCGGTTCCTCCGTCTGTCTGGTGAATGAGCCGAGCCAGGTTGTAACCGTCCTGGGCAACCTGCTCCAAAACCCAGATGCGCTTCAGGTGATGGCGGAAAACGGGCATCGTCGTATGGGCGTACCGGGCGCGGCCCACCGTATTGCCGATGCGCTGATGCAGCACCTTTCCTAGGGGCGATCACCCAATTTCTAACGGGTAAAGCACCTATAAGCGCAACAACTCATCTATTCTTTTCTATAGTGTTCACAGCCCGTATGAGAAAAAAGGCTCAATATGACTGAATCCAACGAATCCATAACTGATAACACTGATAATAATTTGTCCCAAGTGGTTGAAGGGTTGCGCCAGTTTGGCTTTAGCCTATCAAAATCGGTAAAACCCTTTCGCTGGGTGGGCTACGCTTTTCTCCTGCTAACGCTTGTCGATTGGGTTGTCATGGTAGTGCCCCCTCAATTTAAAAACCTGCTATGGCAGTTCCAATCTGCAGGTCAAGTTGTAGAAAGAGCACCCTTCTTGCTCATTGGGTTAATTCTGGTCTTTTTTGCCGAGAAAAGTTTGCGTGCTTCTTGGGAAAAGGGCGTTTTAGCAGTGCTCTCCTGGCTCTGCTTAGGCTTGGCCGTTTTATATCTTGCCGTCGCGATCCTGCTAGGGGTAGATGCAGGGATGCTCGTACCTCGGAGCGATGCTCAGGTTGATGCTCAGTTCCAGCAGCAGTTACTTCAAGCCACCCAAATTGAGCAGCAGGTGAGTCAGGCCTCTCCCGAAGAAGTCGCAGGCTTTATTCAAAGCCAAGGCAGACAGGTACAAGGGAGTCCTGACCAAGCCAAGGCAGACCTGCTTGCAAAATTAACGAGTGCTAAGGAAGAACTCGAAGCCAAGCGAGCCGAAGCCCGACAAAATCAACGCCTAACCCTGATTAAAAATGCTGTGAAGTGGATCATTGGAGCGATTGTTTCAATTGTTCTCCTGATCTATCTATGGCAAGCAACCTACTGGGCACGAAGCTAGACCCTGATCGGTAGTCTGATTGGGCGATCGCTCACCTTGGTTTGAATGTTGATATGGAGCTGAGTATTAAAACGAGACTCGCATCAGTATTTCCCTCTAGTGCTTCTATTTCTGAGGGGGCTGAAACTGATAAATATCCTCTAGCGCTTGCACCCATCCATCCGACACCGATTCCAAAATTTGTTCTCCCTTCTCACGGGAGGCCGCCGTCGGATCGCCGATCGTCCCGCTACGGCTAATATCACGGGTTGTCCAGGCAAAGGGAATGCGTCCTTCTAGGCTCAACAGGGTATCCGGCGGTAATTCCGGGGGATATTCCGCTTGCGCCCGATCCATGTGAACCTGATCCGGTAAAACGGCCAACATCAAACTAGTTTCCGCGTCCCCTGCATGGATGCCAAACTCCTTTTCCTTCGGCGTGAGCAGTTCACTGACCCGGTGGGGCACTCGCCAGGTGAAGACCGGAAAGACCCAAAAATCCTCATGCTGCTGATGCAAGTCCCGCGCCACGATTTCCATAATCTGCGGCTGTCCCCCGTGGGAATTCATCAGCACTAGTTTCCGAAATCCAGCCCGATATAGACTTTCGCCCACCTCCATCAAGGTTGCGGTTAAGGTTTGAGCGCTTAGGGTAATCGTACCGGGAAAGTGCCAGTGCTCGTTCGATTTGCCATAGCAGAGGGGCGGCAGCGCATAGGCGGGAATCTCTGAATTCAGCTTTTCAAAGGTGCGACCGAGAACAGCGACTCCGATCGCCGCATCAACCACTAGGGGTAAATGCGGGCCGTGCTGCTCGATCGCCCCCACAGGCTGCACCAGAACCACATCCCCTTTGTTGGGCATGGCCTGGATAACCGTCCAGGTGAGGTAGGCGAAAAATCGGTGGGGAGGAATGAAGCTATGCATAGGGATTGGAATTTCGTCGGGCTTGAGGAGCGATCGCTCCAAGGGGAGTCCATCTCAGGGTTTAGCTATTTGGATCGTAGCAGGTGTCCCAGTTTTGGGCAGACTGGGGTAAAAAGAAGGCGGAGATTGCGACTCGTGAGGTTCGGTTCTATAGCTAGGCCGAATGAGGGAAAGCCAGTATCGTCGATATGTAGAGCGTTAAGACGGCGACGTGTAGCTTGGATGCCCATCCTGCCCCGCCCGATTCCCTTGTGTTTATAAACGCTGTGTTTAGCGATGAAAACCATGTCTGCACCAAGGTGGTATCTCCCAACCGTTAGCGAAATTATTGCGCTTAGCGAACAACATGGGCCAGGAGCCTTTTGGGCGGAGGACGAACTCGCTGAGAAAAAGCGTCAGGCTGGGGGCGATCGCCCTCGTAGTCTGGCACGCCAGCGGGCCCGCGCCGAGCGGGAATGGTACGGAGCCGTGGGTGCGGTTAATGACTTACTGCGATCGCTTCTTAAAGCTGGCAAACTGTCTGATCACGATAAATCCCCCTCCATTCAGGGCGTTGTGCTGTCGGGGTCGGCTCCCATCCTGGAAAAAGGTGACGTTCTATCGCAGCTTTCCGCCTGGACGTTTACCCCCGGAGCCTTAGCCGATGGCCTGGGCATTCCGGTGCATTTACTGCCGTCTGCACGCAAACCGGGTACTCCCCTTTCTACGCCTGCCATCCTTCCCCTCGCCCTGGATGATCCGCTGGCAACCGAGCAGTTTTGTGTGGTGATGACCGCGACCTTCAGCTTGGTCATGAGCTTGGGAACCGATGCGGATGGCTTACCTGTCTTCCTATTTTCTTTCATGCCAGAGGTGGTGGAAAAGGCATGGCGATCGCTCCAGTCGCGCCTTCGCATCACCCACTCGCCCGTTCTGAAATCGCTGAGTGCGCTCGTTGAGCGGTTTCCGCCGATTGAGCCACACTACCGCACCGTTACCCAATTTCAACGATTGATGCTGACCCACTTACCCGATGTTCTGGACGGGCGATCGCGTCGTCGAACCCGTCTGCATCGGTTGAATACGGTGACTCCGATCCATCCGAATACGGCACCTCCGGGTGCAACGCCGCCAAACCTGAATGACGTATCTGCTGCCAAGCTTGATCCGGCTACGTGGGGTGGCGTTATCAATCGGAGTCAGCCCAAGCGTCCAGTCTCCCGAACGCAGAGTGAAGTGCCAATACCAGCCGAGGTAACTCCGCCAAAATCAGGATTGGATGTGGAACTCTTGCAGGCGATCGCCCACGAAGTCCGTACGCCCCTAGCCACGATCCGCACCCTCACGCGCCTGCTGTTGCGCCGCAAGGATTTACACCCGGACGTGATCAAACGCCTGGAACTGATCGATCGAGAATGTACCGAGCAGATCGATCGCTTTAACCTGATCTTCCGCGCTGTTGAACTGGAAACGAAGTCTGCTAGTGTGGGACAAACACCGCTGGCAGCCATTTCCCTCGACCAGATTTTTGAACAGAATATTCCGCGCTGGCAAACCCAGGCGAAGCAGCATAACCTGACCCTGGATGTCTCCCGTCCGCAAAAACTACCGATGGTGGTGAGCGATCCCACGATGCTAGAGCAGGTTTTGACTGGACTGATCGACCGCATCACCCACACCTTACCGGGGGGGAGCCATATCCAAATTGAGGTCGCTTTGGCGGGGCATCAGCTCAAGCTTCAGTTTCAGGCCGAGTCCCAAGATGGCGACCAGTCATCCGACTTTCTAGCTGGCCTGTCGTCGTACTTTGCGCCCACGCTGAAATCCATTGGCGATCTGCTGATGTTCCAACCGGAAACGGGCAACCTCAGCCTCAACCTAGCGGTCACGAAGAATCTGTTCCAGGCCTTGGGCGGCAAGCTCACCATTCGCCATCGTCCCCACCAAGGCGAAATTCTCACCATCTTTCTGCCGCTGCAAGAGTAGGTTCAATTGTTGGGAATAGTCGCCTGCGGTAACGATTGCGTGTTGAGGGCGCTTGGTTTTAAGGTTGATCCAGGACTACGTTTTCAATGCCTTTGTTTTCAATAAACTTCAGCAATTTTGTCCGTTCGGCAGCATAGCCCTCCCAGCGTTCGCCAATCGTGGGAATGCCGAAGTGCTGCATGGGCACCGTAGACATTACAAATTTCCAGGTGGTGTCTTGCTTTTGAGCATCTAGGAGATCCTGTTTGAGGTCTTGGAATTGGGCTTTGCCTAGGAGAGTGCGATCGCTCACAAAGGCATCTTGCAAGACTTGTGCCACTTGTTCTGGAGTCGCGGTTTCCGGGGTAAAGGGGAGGGGTTTATCCCGAAACGATCGCATATCCAAGATAAACATCGCCGCATCTTGGCCGAAGGTGTTGTAGCGATAGAGCTTTTGGGCATTTTCAGTGCGGGGATCTCCGGTCTCTCCGTAAAACTCATTCCGTAACGGTTTGTAGTCCTGGAAGGCTTGGAGTGCGTCTTTAAATGCCTGAGTTTGGTTCACATAGGGAACCGTTTCGTTGCGAAAGAGATCTTGTTTTTGAGGCGATTCACCCGGTGCGGCTCCCCCGGCAAAGTCGTTGGTGACATCGTGATCGTCCCAGGTGGCGTAGGTGGTGGTGGATGCTCGCAGATCAGCCCAGTAGTTGAATCCATCCGTAGCGATCGCTGTAGATCTCTGCGTGTTTGGTGCGAAACTCCGCCAACGTTTTGGCTTGGGTGATTCCTGGCAGGGCGGGCGATTCACTATCCATCTCCGACGTATCGCCCAACTGAACAAAGAAGTCAAGATTTTGTTCGGCAGCGTTGCTAATCGACGGGAATGGCCCTAGATCTCCTTGCCAGTCTCCGCCTACACCAAAGGTAAGACCACGATGGAACGATTTAGGTGCAGCGGTGCGAAAGATCCCTTTCTGTCTATCACCTTCAGCATCGGTCACGCGATAGTAGTATTCGATGCCGGGTTGAAGTTTATGAATGGCAACTTTAACCGGAAGGGTGGTATCGGTGACGTTGGCGGTTGTTTGACCAACGAGGGTCTTAAATTTGGGATCGGTGGCGTATTCAAAGATGACATCACCGAGGATGTTGCTCCGTGCCCAGAGAATGGTGGATTTTTACGTCGTATCGCCGCTGGCAACGCCGTTGATGAGCGTCATTTATACACCCCTATCCGTGATGGTTCGATAGGAATCGTAGTCTAGCAATCGTACAAGGAGGGCGATCGCTCAAGAAACATTTAGGTTCAGTTTTGCGAAGAATGCAACGGGAGCATCTCAATTTTGTACGGGTAGTGCGAGCGTCCCGCTCGCGGGCAAGATGCCCGCACTCCAGACATTGATAAATTTGCAAATGTGGGATGCTCCCAATGCAACGAGGTTAGAAAAATCCTTGTGGCGTTTGGTTCCACAAGGATGCAGAATTTTGCTATCGTCAACGCATGTATCCTGCTTGCTGGCGATCGCCCAGACCGAACCGTCTAAATGGTTCAGATTAACTCTGTTGCATCTGGGAAAAGTTGAGGGCTACCCGCCACTAGATTTAAACAGGTTGATCCTTGCCGACAGTTAAACGGATCGTTCACGTCTTGGATGGAGCCACCCGCACCCAGACAGGTATCTAGATAATTCTGCTCTAGGCAAGGTTCATACGTGGATGTGGCGGCTGCATTGATCTCAAGCCTAGACGGAGGAGAGACTGCATACTCGGTTTCATGGGAACGGGTGAGGCGATCGCTCCCGTCTACACTAACCGTAGGTTCACCTAACAACACATCCTTCGTCTTGCCGGACTCCAGCAAGTCTGCCTGTTTAACGACCGCATTCAAGAATTTGTTAACCTTCTTCTGATTGGTTAAGCCGACTTTGGAGAGATAGGACGAGTTCTGAATGGCAAACTTCCAATTTTTGTTGCCCACAAAGCCAGGAAGTTGCGGGAGTTGAGTGGGTAACTCATCAATAGTGAACGTTCCGTCTGGCGTCTTAATTGTTTCTATCAGATTTTCAGGCTTGGTGAAATCGATCAGATAAATCTCCTGCTTGGTGACTGGATTGATGACAGCCAAGTGGCGTTCATCAATGGTGAAGAAGCGGGCATTTGGGTCAACGAAAGAGCCTGTGCTCGAACCAAAATCCTTAGGAGAGTCTCCATTCTCGATGAGAAATATTCCGAATGGGTTGTTCCCTCCAATATATTTCTCGTTACCCGCGCTCCCTACAGATACAATGAACTACCCCGCCGCAAGCGGACGGGGTATCAGAATCAAAAAAGAGCAAGTT
>JACYMB010000260.1 GCA_015272205.1 Synechococcales cyanobacterium T60_A2020_003
CGGATTCCCGGTGGGGGCGATCGCTCTCCTGATGTCGCCTGGGTGGAAAAATCCCGATGGGACGCCCTCACTCCCGACGAACGACGCAAGTTTCCGCCCCTTTGTCCGGATTTTGTGCTGGAACTGCGATCGCCCAGCGATAACCTCAAAACCGTTCAGGCGAAAATGCAGGAATATCAGACTAGCGGCGTTCGGTTAGGATGGCTGATCAATCCTGAGGATGGGCAAGTGGAAATTTACCGACCCAACCAACCCGTTGAAGTTCTACAAACCCCCAGCGAACTCTCCGGCGAATCGGTCTTACCCGGCTTCACCCTCACCCTAGACTGGCTCTGGTCATAAACCCCACCCCATCACTCCCCCACCCCATCACCCCCATGACGGCGTACACCATCGACCTCAGCCCGATCCTCACCCTCACCGCAGACCAGTTCGACCGACTGTGTGAGGCCAACCCAGATGTCAAATTTGAACGCACTCCCGCAGGAGAACTGGTGATTATGTCGCCCACAGGCGGAGAAACCGGGAAAACCAACGCAGAATTGATCATCGATTTTGGGATTTGGAATCGTCAGGCGAAGCTCGGTATCGTATTTGACTCCTCAACCTGCTTTCGGATTCCCGGTGGGGGCGATCGCTCTCCTGATGTCGCCTGGGTGGAAAAATCCCGATGGGACGCCCTCACTCCCGACGAACGACGCAAGTTTCCGCCCCTTTGTCCGGATTTTGTGCTGGAACTGCGATCGCCCAGCGATAACCTCAAAACCGTTCAGGCGAAAATGCAGGAATATCAGACTAGCGGCGTTCGGTTAGGATGGCTGATCAATCCTGAGGATGGGCAAGTGGAAATTTACCGACCCAACCAACCCGTTGAAGTTCTACAAACCCCCAGCGAACTCTCCGGCGAATCGGTCTTACCCGGCTTCACCCTCACCCTAGACTGGCTCTGGGCATAAGCCCCACCCCATCACGCCTTTACTCCATCACTCCTCCGCCCTAGACTGGCTCTGGTTGTAGGCGATCGCCCCATCCTCCCTTGAACCTCTAACCTTTTCTAAACTCGACCATAGGCAGGGTCTATGGGAAACCGCTTTAGGTTCCTCAAAACCTGCGGTAGGGTATTGATAAGGAGATACCGATCGAAGTAGGGTGTGTTAGGCCAAATCATTTGCAAATCGCGGATGATGCTTAAGCCAATCCTCTACACCTCCACTGAACGACCTCATTGAAAGGGACAGACGCAATGGCAGACGAGACTACTCCAAAAGCAGACGAACAAGCGACCGAGAAACCACCTGCAAAGGCCGCTGGGGGGGAAGCTGCCCCTGCCGCAAAAGCAAAGAAAGAAAAGCCACCTGCTGTTGAAGACAAGCCGTTTCCCGAATTCATCAAACAGGACTTCATGCCTGCCGTGAAGAACGCGATGGCTAAAGAGGGGATAACGGATTTATACCTCGCCTTTGAAAATCGTTCCTATCCCATTCCTGGCTTAGTGACCGATCCTTGCTGGCAAGTAATTGGTCAGTTGAACGGTGGACGGCGTCAGTTCATCATCGGGTTTTCTAAGGAAGATATTGCCGCACCCAAGTTTTTCTGCTCTGCCGATAGAGGCTCAACCCCCAGTGTTCTAGAGTCGTTCATGATTGACGAACGCAAAGTCACGCTGGATTTGATGGTACAGTACACCCTGCAACGGCTGAACGGTCAGAAGTGGCTAGTACGCAACTAAGCCTTCCCTAACAATCAAAAAACGTCGTGGAGAGTCAATCCCTTCACGACGTTTGATCTATGGGTCTATTAGCTTTGCTCTGATACCGTTTCTCCCAACATTGGGCTATAGATGTCAACGCCTAACCTAGGGAATGACACGGCTTTTGTAACTCAAAACTTAAACCTCAAAACTGAGAACTGGTACAATCACTGGATCTGGCCACGTTTTGTATCCGATACGATGGACTGAATTCCTTCAACCGTTGCCGGGATGCTCTTAGGATCCATAAACATCACCTTGCTGCTATCGCTGGTGCCAATCTTCGTGCCCATGTCGATATAGTGCTGAGCCAGCAAGAACTGGAGTGCCTCTCTCGCCGAGGGATCAGTCTTGAGCATATTCGCCACAATCTGAATCGATTCTGCGGTGGCCTGAGCTTTGAGCACCTGTTCCTGACGGAGTGCCTGCGCCCGGAGCACGATCGCCTTCTGTTCCGCTTCCGCCGCCAGGATCGATGCCTTTTGACTCGCCTCTGCTTCTAGAACCTGCGCCTCTGCCCGACCCCGTGAAGAGTTCACCGCCGATTCCCGTTCCCCTTCAGAGGTTAGGATGGCCGCCCGTTTGCGTCGTTCTGCCGACATTTGCAGTTCCATGGAGTCCTGCACCGCCTTTGAGGGAACGATGTCGCGCAGTTCCACACGGGTCACTTTGACGCCCCACGGATCGGTGGCGGTATCTAGTTCGCGCAGCAGGACTTCATTAATTTCTGATCGAGCGGTAAAGGTTTCGTCCAATTCCAGCTTGCCCATCTCGGCACGGATTTGGGTCAGCACTAGGTTCACCATCGCAGTCTGGAGATTTTCCACCTTGTAGTAAGCTTTCTCCAAATCCATAATCCGCCAGTAGACCACCGCATCTACGGAAATGGAAACGTTGTCGCGGGTGATGCACTGCTGAGGCGGAATGTCGATCACCTTTTCCCGGATGGTTTCCTGATACACCACCCGATCCAGAAAGGGAAACAGGAAGTTAATGCCCGGTTCAAGCTTCTTACCGCTGTATTTGCCTACCCGTTCCACCAATGCCGCGTTTCCCTGGTTCACGATGCGAACGGAACCCGCCGCGACGGAACCGCCAAACGCAAGCAGAATTAACAAGCCAAATAAATTACCCATCGGACTATCTCCATATAAAGGTATGAATGAGATTAAGGAATGGTCAAAGCTCAGAGTTTTAGCTGAATTACTGAATGGCCTTAATCGGCATCACGAGGAGCGTATTTCCCCGTCGGCCTACCACGTAAACGGCTTCGTTGGGGGCGATCGCCAGTTCAGGATCATCACAGCGGGCTTGCCAGGAATTGCCTTCATACAGGACGCGCCCAGGCATTCCCGCCGGAATTTCCGTTAAGGTCGTCGCATCAGTAGCGTCGGCGATCGCCCGTGTATCTTTACTTGTGGGCACAAAGCGACGCACCAGAATCGTAAAGACGACTGATAGAACTAGCCAAATCGCGATCTGAATGGATACTTGGGGAGCCACAAGAGCCACTGCCGCCACAATCAGCGCACTTAGGCCAAGGGTAAATTCAATAAACGCCGTCGGCAATACAAATTCCATCAAACAGAGAATGACGCCGACAATAAGCCAAAGGAGGGACAGTGACATGATGTCTATATAAAATTCCTTACCCCCAATCTAGCCCAGGGATGCTGAATCCCTTGGGATAATCGGCATATTTTCAAGGTTGGACGATGGGACAGGTGTACTCTATCAGTAGCCATCACGAGTTTAAGGTTAAAGGTTTTTCGCAATTTTCTCGCTTCGGGAATTTGCCTGGTATGATCAGGGGCTAAGTCCTACATTTAGGGTTGTACCGAGGAAGCCAACGCTATGACCAGTCCGACCTTTGCTATAGAATGCTCCAATGCGGAATGCCGCAATTCCGAAAATAAATTTGGTCAGCGCCTGTGTCGCGGCTGTCGTAAGCCCCTCGCCTACCGCTACCTGTGGGCAACCGGGTACGGCGCAACTCTTCTCGAACCGGGAACCCTGGTGGGCGATCGCTACATGGTTATGGCTCCCCAGGTTTGGCTGGATTGTACCCCAGGGCGATCGTCCCTTGTGGAAGACAACGCTATTCCCGAAGCCGCCCGTTCCTACCTCCAGTTGAGCGATCAGCACGTTCATATCCCCCAGGTGTACGATGTTGTGTCCCCCATCAATAGCGCCCGCCCAATTCTGCTGCTTGAACGTAGCGCCATTGATCCCTCAGGTCACCCCTATCCCTCATTGCAATCCGCGTGGAGCAACGCCTCTCCGGTGCGTCAGGTGTCCTGGCTGTGGCAACTGTTGCAGCTTTGGACACCGCTGAAGCAGGCCGGGGTTGCGACGAGTTTGCTCAACCCAGCCAATCTTTACGTGGAGGGCTGGCGGATTCAACTGCGGGAATTGCTTGGTGATGGGGGTAATGAAACCGCACCCACGCTAGCCGATCTCGCTGCCCTTTGGTTGCCCTGGACGGATACCGCTCAGCCTACGGTAGGGCAACCGTTACGCGAGGTTTGTCTACTGATGCAGCAAGCAGTAACCCCGGCGCGGGTGCCTGTGATGGCAGGCGCAATGGCGGAATGGGAACCTTCTGCCGTTGCTCAAGCTGCTGGTGTTGAATACCCCAGGGCGATCGCCCAGCAGCTCAATCGCATTCTGCTGGAGCAAGCGAGCCAACTTCCCATCAACCTCAAGATCGCCGGAGCCACCACCACAGGACCCCAACGCACCCACAATGAAGACACCTGCTACCCCAACACCCTCAGTGATGTTGATGCCTCTCTCCCCGATGATCTATTGCTGATGCCCCGCTTGGCGATCGTCTGTGATGGCATTGGGGGACATGCAGGAGGTGAAGTCGCCAGTCAACTAGCGGTGCGATCGCTCAAGCTGCAAGTGTGTGCCCTGTTGACTGAACTGGCCGAGCAGGCCGAAGTGCTAACTCCAGACCTGATCACCCAGCAACTAGAGGCGATCGTTCGGGTGACTAATAACCTGATCACTAGCCAAAACAACGAGCAAGAACGCAAAGGTCGCCAGCGCATGTGTACCACCTTGGCCATGGGGCTGCAATTGCCGCAGCAAATCCTGTCGCCGGGTGGAATTAGTAACGGACACGAACTATACGTTGTGAACGTTGGGGATAGCCGCGCCTACTGGATTACTGCTCACGCGTGCCGTCAGCTTACGGTGGATGATGATGTAGCGTCGCGGGAAGTGCGCCTCGGTCGTGCCTTGTATCATCAAACGTCCACCATTCCTAACGCCGAAGCCCTCACCCAAGCCCTGGGTATGAAGGATGGCAGTGCGTTGGCTCCCCATGTCCAGCGCTTGGTGATTGAGGAAGACGGTATTTTGCTGCTTTGTTCTGACGGTCTTAGTGATGATGGCTGGGTGGAGGCGTTGTGGGAACATTCCAGCAAGCTGGTACTCAAAGGCAAAATGTCCCTGGAAGCAGCGGTGCGATCGTGGCTGGAACTGGCAAATCAGCGTAACGGAAACGACAACACTTCGGTGGTGATGATGCTCTGTCAGGTTGGATCGCCCCAGCCAGAGTTGCTCAACGTTGAGGCGTTTGATCCTCAAATTGAGAATCTCTATGCGTCCTCCAGTGGGTTTGATGATGAACTGTCAGAAGCCTCTAAGGCGCTGCTGTACGGCGATGAGGTAGATGCTGCTGGTGCAGTAGAACAGCCCCAAGCAGAACGACCAATCAAGCTGTGGATGGTGATTCTTGGCGTTATCCTTCTTGGCTTTATCACGGGGGGAGTTGGAATTTTGGCATGGCGATTCTTAAGCCCAACGAGCTTCCAACATACCATTGAGCAGGTGCGTCCGGAATAGCAGCGAGGATTTTGCGAAGCGAGCGTCCATAATAAGCAAATTGCCCATCAGAAAAGCTGATGGGCAATCTAAGCACCAGTGCCAGATCCATGAGTCGAGAGAATCTATTTGCTATTACGCATAGATGACAATCCCCTGAGCAATAGAAGTAGACCTAGACCCTTACGATGAATTACCAAAGAGCACGAACAGGCTCAGGAGCGGGAGCGGGTGCAGCCGCAGGAGCGGGAGCGGGTGCAGCCGCAGGAGCGGGAGCGGGTGCAGGTTCAACAACTTCCGTTTCGATAACTTGGGTTTCAACGGTTGTTTCTTCAACGGTGACTTCGCTTTCGACTGTGCTTTCAACAGTCTCGCTTTCCATCGTTGCCTCTCCTTCGATGACGGTTTCGCCTTCCATCATGGTCTCTTCCTCAGAGACTTCACCTTCCATCATCGTCTCTTCTTCGACAACGGTTTCACCTTCCATCATTGTTTCTTCTTCAAGTTCATACTCTTCAAGAGTTTCCCCTTCTGCTGTTGCCTCTTCCTCTTCGGTGTAGATGACGTCTTCCTTGAGCTCGACTTTATCCAATCAGGCGGCATGGCAGAGTAACTCGGTCCAGGTGTCGA
>JACYMB010000261.1 GCA_015272205.1 Synechococcales cyanobacterium T60_A2020_003
TTTCCGTTTTAGATGGTTTATCGAAAGATGAATACTATATAAGCGTTTCTTGCCCAGGCAGCGTACCAGCAAAATCATCTTGTATGCGTCGCATGCTACACAAAGTGACCAGGCTAGGAGGGAGACGTTATCAAATGGCACCAAGCAGATGACAACTAATACCACCAGTTTTCGGGGATTGTAAACCACAGCGATTCATGCCGGTGAAACACCTGATTTAGCAACCCGTGCCTCTTCTCCTAACATTGTTATGTCGTCCTCCTTCGTGACCGACGCCGATACGCCCTTCTCGGCTGAAAACTTGCAGGAGCAGACCACATTTTTCTATACCCGTGAAGGGAATCCAACCGTTCAGCAACTTGAGCAAAAATTGGCTGCCTTAGAGGGTGCGGAAGCGTGTGTGGCGTTTAGTAGCGGTATGGCTGCTATCTCCGCGCTGATGTTCTACATGCTTAAACCGGGTGATCACATTGTCATGAGCGATGGGGCGTATGTGGGTGCAGCGGAGTTAATGAAGGGATTAATCCCCGCCCTGGATATTCAGGTTACGCGAGTCAATACAACTGATTTAGACGCGATCCAATCGGCTATACGTCCTCAAACGAAACTGATCCATATTGAGACCCCGTGCAACCCAATTGTTCGAATATCAGATATTCAGGCGATCGCCCAAATTGCTTACACAGCAGGTGCAAAGTTAGTGGTTGATTCGACCTTCGCCACACCCGTCGCTACTCAACCCGTTACGTTCGGTGCAGATTTTGTCGTTCATTCTCTGAGTAAGTACCTGTGCGGGCATGGCGATGCTATTGGTGGAGCCGTGTTGGGGACGAGTAGTGAAATATCAGGTATTCGCCATTTGCTGGTGCACCTTGGGGGGCACTCAGTCCATTTAATGCGTGGTTGATTATGCGAGGGATTACAACCTTGCCTATTCGAATGAAAGCTCATGAGCAGAATGCGCTAAACGTTGCGCGTTTTCTGGAAGCTCATCCTCAAGTCAGAATCACTAATGCATCACAGCCAGCGATCGCCCCTTCAAGGCTTTGAGAATCACGGATGTCTCCAAAATAGAAACCGTCGGTTGTACCAAACAGATCTTGCACCTTCTGTTCCGACCGGGCAAAGCCCCTGACGGTAAATTGTTCGGGTCGTTGCTGAAGTTTTTGAACGACGATTGAGCCTGTGCGCCCAGTGGCTCCGGTGACTAAAACGTGACAAGGGATAGACATGGATTTCAACGAAAAGGACTGGTAACTATTCTCTCATCTCAGGGGAATAGGATCGGTGGAGCAGGGGCGATCGCCCATCCAACTTACGGATTACAAATCGGTCGGATCAAACGGGTTTCGATAGTCGAGGTCTTCGATCAAATCGCCTGTGAACCAGGTTAATGTAGGGTCATTCTCGTCATAATCGGGATCAATGCGATAGTCGATGCAGCGATCGCCCTCAACCCCATGAGGATGAACCGTACAGGGCAGAAGCGGGCTCAGGCTGAAGAACTGACACGAGCTACACTCCGGCAGTTGGCGGAAAAAGCGAGGTTTCATCGCGTTGTGAAAAATAGAGTATGCGTTATACGTCCAGTATGCCGAGTATAGACGGACAGGTACACTTAGCCTTTCATGGACAATGCCGCTGGATAGAGGCGATGCACGGTAAACTCCACGAACGTTTGCCGATTTTTCCAAGTCAAGGTGTGGATGACGATGTCGGCCTGAGCCATCCAGTCAGTGTCTACAAGGGGAATCGGGACATCAATGGGGATAATCCTATACCCATCTTTAACGGCGTCATAGGGGGTGTTAAGTGCTAATGAGGCTGGATAGCCTTGAGCGGCATTCAATTTCAAAATGCTATTGACTTGACAGGGCATTCCCATCGGTAATTATCCAAATCTGGGCGATCGCCACTATACGCCATTTGCAGGAACGCGAATCACTACAGCGTATCTATCCGTGATAAGGACTCAATGAGTTCCTCAACGTCTTCTCCATCACGGCATTGCTGCACCTGATTCTTGAACCAATCAACTTCGTCTGGTTCAACCTCCTGCAACTCGTAGACTAACAACAGTCCTGCCACGCGCCCCAGAGTGACGGGAGCATAGGAGAGATGGCCGACTAGGGCGATCGCTTCTTCGTAAATTCGATAGGCGATCGCTTCACTGATCGGTTGCCCGATCTGTCCTGCAATTTCTTGCAAGCTGTGTTGAATAAACATTTGGAGGTCATCGTCTGGAGGCATAAGCAGTCAGCCGTCGCATTGCTTGCTTTGATTGTAGGCTGCCCCACCTCCAAACAACAGTTCGGTAGCCTACTAGTCGTCGTTGGAACCCATGCTCAGCGATAACGAATAGGGCCCCGTCCCCGATATTGCGGGGCAACGTTCAAAATCCGGCGTTGCTGAAGGCGGCTATGAATTGCCCTCATCCCCAACCCTGCTCCCGCAGGAGCAGGGCGCTAAAACTCTTGTTCCCTCTCCTTGGGGGGAGGGCTGAAAAAGGCTTGCACACGAAAATCATACTTCTGTTCAGCAACGCCCAAAATCCTAGCGTTTTGGGGGGATGGAAGCTGTTCTCGATGTCGAGTGGAATTTAGGGAAATGGCAAAACTCTAGAAAGAGCTGATCGATTATCATCCTTGTATCGAGAATTCAAGGCAGCGGCGATCGCCCCCACTCCTAAGGCATGAACCAACTCATGAAACGACTGAAGCCCTTCATCCGTTGGGTCATTCTTGGCGGAACCCTCTTCTTTCTGGTGGCGGCGGTTAAAGCCCATTGGCAAGGGGTGGCCGAAATTCGGATTGCGCCTACGGGGTGGGCATTGTTGGCGATCGCCCTTGGTGTTACGCTACTCGCTCATATTTGCTCTGGGTGGGTATGGGGCTGGATTTTGCGCGAATTTTCCCAATCGGTGACGGCCAGTTGGAGCGTGATCACCTATCTCAAAACCAACATCGCCAAATATCTTCCCGGTAACGTGTGGCATTTCTACAGTCGAGTATCAGCGGCAAACGCTGCCGGAATTCCCTTTTCAGTATCGGTAGTGTCAGTAGTAATGGAGCCGTTGCTGATGGCCGCCGCCGCCCTAGCCGTGGCTCTCTTTAGCCTGGAGCGATCGCAGATCTGGATTCAGATCCTAGTCCTGGCAGGAACCTTAGCGATCGTTCATCCCTATGGGCTGAATCGGGCGATCGCGCTCCTTAGCAAAGCCAAACTCAAAAAAGCTCCCCCATCAGACGAGGGCGTCCCCATCCCCGAACCACCGACCGAACTGCCCAAACTCCACCGCTATCCCTGGCGACCATTGCTGGGGGAGTTTCTCTTTTTAGGATTGCGGAGTATTGGGTTTGTGTTGGCGATCGCTGCACTCCAGCCCATTTCCTGGTCACAAGTGCCCTTACTCGTGAGCGTATTTAGTTTTTCCTGGCTGTTGGGTCTGGTCGTTCCCGGTGCGCCCGGGGGATTGGGTGTCTTTGAGGCAACGGCGATCGCCCTTTTATCTCGACACACCGACGATTTTTCTACCGCTGTGATCATTAGTGCCGTGGCGTTATATCGGTTGATCAGCATCTTGGCAGAGGCGGGTGGTGCAGGGTTAGCGTGGTTGGATGAGCGGCGATCGCTGAAATCGAGCTAGGATTTGACTAGTTCATCTGTTTGGATCGGAATTGCCATGCTCGATCTTGTCAAACTTGCCCGCCAAATGCAGGGCATGAGCCAGCACCTCAGCCAGGAAGCCACCGCTGCCCGCAAACGGATGGAGTTGGCCGAAGCGGCGCTCCGCAACGCCCGTCCTCGCCAGGATGAATTGGTTAGTAGACAGGAGCAGTGGCGCGATCGCTTGGGGTTTACGGCAGCTCAGCCCCTGGAACCGTTGGATACGCGAGTGCTGATCGACCCCGCACCAGACGCTCATACCGTTGTGGCTACCGACGGATCGCAGATTGCTCCTAGCCATCACGAAATTGCCTACTGTTATCTAATCAACGTGGGGCGGGTGGTTTTGCACTATGGGCAGAGTCGTTATCCGCTGTTGGACAGTCTGCCGGAGGTGTTTTATCGACCGGAAGATCTCTATGTGTCGCGACAATGGGGCATCCGCACCGAAGAATGGATGGGCTATCAGCGCACGGTGTCAGAGGCGATCGCCCTTGCGGAACTAGCTACTCACCATGCGGCCGTTGCCGATCAAACGCAGCAGCTTTCCCTCCTCACCGCTCCCACGGGGCCAACGTTGGCCATGGTAGACGGATCGTTGATCCACTGGTTTCTGGAACCGTTGCCGCTGGATGCGCGCGATCGCCTGTTGCCCCCGATGCTGGATGCTTGGGATCAGCTTCAATCGGCAAAAATCCCATTGGTGGGCTACTTGAGTGCGTCCCGCAGTGGCGAAGCGCTGAACTTTCTAAGGCTGCACACCTGTCCATTTGATGCGCCTGATTGCCAAACCCACTGCGTCGGCAAACCGGATCAAGCTCCCTGTCAGGTCTTTTCGCCGTTGCGCGATGCGGTGCTGTGGTCGGCGGTGCTGCAACCGGGGGAACGGGGCACCATTTGGAAGAGTTCGGCGCAAATCCTCGATGCCTACGGTCAGCACCAAATCTGTTTTTGCTATGTCCATGTCGGGGCAGAGATTGCCCGGATCGAGTTTCCGCAATGGGTCGCGGAGGATAAAGCCATGTTGAATACGGCTCTCAGTCTTGCATTGACCCAGGTGCAAAAGGGGTATGGCTATCCGGTGGCGTTGGCTGAGGCGCATAATCAGGCAGTAGTGAGGGGGGGCGATCGCACTCGCTTTTTTGCCTTGTTAGAACAGCAGCTTGTCCGCGCCGGATTAACGAATATTGGTACGTCCTATAAGGAAGCGCGAAAACGAGGAAGTATCGCTTAACAAGCGTTTCCCATTAGGTCACGGCAAAACCTGTATGCTTGCGTATCTTCGGATGACGAAAACCTAATACAATATCTTCTTTGCCAATACCTGCTGCCATCAAATCGGCGGCAACACCCTCTTCCGTGTCATCGTACTGAATCCAAACTTTTTGGCCAATCAAACTAATATGAATAGGTGTTGCATGGAGGTAATGATCACCTCGCCAACCCATATCTATGATCAAATACTGACCCCGCTCATCATCAAAGACCACTTGAGATGTGTATTCATCAGGTAAAGTATTTCGATAGGCAGAATGCTTCTGGAGAGTACTTTTAATGATGTTTTGATAGTCTAATCGGGTATCCATTGTACGATTACCTCGTTATCATCATCAAAAACCAATAATTTGATTACCTGATTCTTGAGCAGCACCTGTCCCAATTCTATAGCGAATACGCTGTTAAATGTGGGTTGAGATACAGCTAGATAAAGACCCCGCTCAATTCCCATCTCATTTAGAATTTGGCGATATAAAATATACTGGCCTAACGCTTGTTCCAGATCTTTGACATCGGACGAGCCTAGAAAGCTTTTGACTTCAACGACTATTTTCTGTAAGCCTAGATCTGCACCAATAAGACGCTCTGCGCCTAGATCAGCCGATAATCGTTTCTTGCCAATTTGAAGCGGAAATGGATCGTGTGCAATTGTCCATTTATCTCTTTGTAACGCACGTTTCACCGTGTCGTGATAGATGTCTTTTGCTGGCACCAGTACGCTCTTCAATAGATGTATCTAAGTAGGATTCAGCTCAAACCTGACTCTTCCCGATCCAGCAACGTTTCAATCAATAAGTCCGCCTGCTGTTGATGCTGATTCAAAAACGTTTCACACTGGTTCAGGTACTCCACCGCCTGGGAAAACTGCTGAAACACCTCCGCCAGTTCCAGTTCACCTGCCTCAATCCGACCAATAATCGCTTCAATTTCGCTGACAGTACGTTCATAGTGCCAGTTCGCAGGTAGATCAGAGGGGGCGATCGCGTCTTTGGTTGATTTCGATGGACTCGTTTTTTTGGGAGGCATAGGGGGAATCTCCTGACTAGGTGAATGGGAATGGAGGTTTTGAGTTTTGAGTTTTGAGTTTTGAGTTTTGAGTTTTAGGTCAAATTCGGTTCGTCGATGATCCGTGTATATCCCTGTAGGAACGGGGTTTGAAATTGAAATTGAATCTCGATACGTGTTAGAGGCTGTCTCCTAAACTCGCCCGCCCTAGGTTTCATCAATCGAACATGAGTTCAAGAGAGCGGGTATTCGACTGGACGCACAACCTCGACCTCGGCTGACCCTTCCGTGAACTGCACCATGAGGTGTTGTCCAGCGTAGAGTCCAACGGGCGATCGCACCACCCCACCTTTCTGATCGCGCACCACCGCATAACCCCGCTTCAATACCGACTCTGGATCAAGGGTCGTTAACGTATCGCGGAGGCGTTGGCAGTGCTGGTTAGAGGACTGCAACCGATGGCGCACTAACGTAATCAGGCGATCGCGCATCCAATCCAACGATTCCTGCTCATGCTGAAGCGACTGATCCAACCGAACACGGTGAAGGCGCGATCGCAGGCGTTGCTGTTCATCCTGGGCTATGTAGACCCGCTCCCGCAATGCTTGCACCAAAATCTCAGTCCGTTGGCGATGGTCGTCTTGCAGCAGTCGCAGATCTGGAACCGCTTTCTCCGCCGCTGCCGTGGGGGTATGGGCATAGGCATCCGCCACCAGATCCGCCAAGGTTTCATCCCGCTGATGCCCAATCCCCGCAATCACCGGGATAGAACAGTCGGCAACGGCTCGCACCACCCGTTCATCGTTAAAACAGGCCAGATCCTCCGATGCGCCACCCCCTCGTGCCAGGATCAGCACCTCTGCCCGTCCATCCCGTTCGACTCGCTGAATCGCCCGCACAATCGACACCGGAGCCAGTTCGCCCTGCACCTGCGCCGGAGACAGCAACACCCGCAGTCCCGGATAGCGATGGCGCAAGGTGCGTTGAATATCGCCCCAGGCGGCGGCTTGGGGTGAAGTGACGACCGCAACCGTTTGAGGATGGACTGGTAAAGGCCGTTTGCGCTCGGAGGCGAACAGCCCTTCTGCCCGGAGGCGATCGCGCACCTGTTTTTCTCGCAGTGCCAACAGTCCCTCCCCTGCCGGAAGCACCTGCCACCCCACCAGGCGATATTCTCCCCGTGGGGCATAGAGCCGCACCTGCCCCAGCACAATCACCTGTTCCCCTATCTTGGGTAAGGTTGCTAACCGAGACGCCTGACTCCGCCACACCACACAGGCGATCGCTGCTTTATCGTCCGGATCTTGCAGGGTGAAGAACAGTCCCTTGGGATGGTGATTCACACTCGACACTTCCCCCGTCACCCACACCTGCCGCAGTTGCACGTCCTCTTCTACTAGTGACTGAATGTAGCGGGTCAGGCCAGCAACGGACAGCGCCATTTCGGGAACCGTGAGACGGGGTTGATTGGAGAACATGGCAGAGAAATCCAGTAAAGGGCAAGGGGAATCCAGCACTCTCCCAGAGATGATAGGGACTCACATCGAGAGCATCATCACATTGATGGGTGCGGCACAGATAAAACTTCAACAAGTTGTTAGACTGTCATCGGCCAAACAATCCATACTCAGTAGCCGTGGCGACCCCAATCACGCGCTCCAACCGGACACGCGTTTGGGTATTGCCAAAGCTCCAGAATGAATTGTTATGATAATGTATAGTACCCTTGTATTTGTCTGAGTACAAGTGTATTGTATTTATACGGTTCACTTCGCGCAAGCATGATTATTCGGCTCCGGCAATCTGTCCTAGACTGGGTGAAGGACTCAGCATAAACGCTATGGATAGAGGCTGGCGATCGCTCTAAATTCTATATTTCCGCAACGCTCCTGGTCTGCTGAGACAATAGCAGGCATGGGTTACGCAAATTCCCAGGTTACGGTGGCTGGCGTTTCGTGTAAATCTGTAAGTTTCAAAAGGTTTTGAGGTGCCCATGGCTAAGAGCAGCAACGAAAGTTCTGAAAAGATGAAAGCCCTGAATATGGTGCTGACCCAAATCGATCGCACCTTTGGGAAGGGCAGTATTGTGCGGTTGGGCGATGCGCCCCGCATGAAGGTTGAAACGATTCCCAGCGGCGCACTCACCTTGGATCTTGCCCTGGGTGGTGGTATTCCCAAGGGGCGGATCATTGAAATCTACGGCCCAGAAAGTTCGGGTAAAACGACAGTTGCCCTCCATGCGATCGCCGAAGTCCAAAAATCCGGTGGAATTGCCGCCTTTGTAGATGCTGAACACGCCCTTGACCCCACCTATGCAGGTGCGTTGGGGGTTGATATTGAGAATTTGCTCGTGTCTCAGCCCGACACTGGGGAAGCCGGATTGGAAATTGTGGATCAACTGGTGCGGTCTACGGCGATTGATCTCGTCGTTGTGGATTCGGTTGCCGCGCTGGTTCCCCGTGCCGAAATTGAAGGGGAAATGGGCGATACCCACGTCGGCTTGCAGGCTCGTTTGATGAGCCAAGCCCTGCGGAAGATTACCGGAAATATTGGTAAAACTGGATGTAGCGTCATCTTTTTGAACCAGCTTCGTCAAAAAATTGGCGTCACCTACGGCAACCCTGAGACCACCACAGGCGGAAATGCGCTGAAGTTCTACGCGTCGGTACGGATGGACATTCGCCGAATTCAAACGCTGAAGAAGGGAACGGAAGAGTATGGCATTCGCGCCAAGGTGAAAGTCGCCAAAAATAAGGTGGCTCCGCCCTTCCGGATTGCCGAGTTTGACATCATCTTTGGCAAAGGGATTTCGAGTTATGGTTGCTTGATGGACTTGGCCGAGGAAACGGGAATCGTGACTCGTCGTGGCGCGTGGTACAGCTACAACGGCGATAACATTGCCCAGGGTCGCGATAACGCCATTAAGTACATGGAAGAAAAGCCCGAATTTGCCCAGGAAATTGATCGCCTCGTGCGTGAAAAGCTGGAAATGGGGGCGATGGTTTCCGCCAATTCGATTGCGCCCAGTGATGCTGAAGACGAGGAGATTGAGGAACTGGATGATGAGTAATCTTAGTTTTGAATTTTGAGGTCTTAGTTTTGAGTTGATGATGCGGGGGACAGCAGCGAGTTTAGGGCATGATTAGTTAGTGATCGGTTGCGATATCGTCATCTGTAATTCGCTCCGCCCAACGTAACTTTGCAGAGCGCGATCGCCCATTGTGTTCCATCTCTTCGGGAGTAGGCACGATGGGCTTTTTCGTGAGCACCCGCAGCAGGGGATTTTCCCGCAGGGTGTGTTTCACGATCCGGTCTTCTAGGCTATGAAAGCTGATAATCCCTACCCGTCCGCCGGGTTTTAACCAGTGGGGCGCACGGTCTAGAAAGCGTTCCAGCACCTCCAATTCCCGATTCACTACAATGCGGAGAGCCTGAAAGGTGCGCGTGGCGGGATGGATGCGCCCGTAGCGGTAGCTTTTAGGCACGCTGTAGAAAATGACCTCCGCCAGTTCCGTAGTGGTCTCGAAGGGTCGCCGCTCGACAATGCGACGGGCGATCTTGCGCGACAGTCGTTCTTCGCCGTACTGATAAATGACGTTGGCGAGATCCTGCTCGTCCCAGGTATTCACAATCTCGGCGGCAGTCATGTCCTGCTGAGGATTCATCCGCATATCGAGGGGAGCGCTGAGCCGGAAGCTAAAGCCCCGATCGGGAATGTCGAACTGAGCAGAACTGACGCCCAAATCCGCAATGATGCCATCAAAGCGGCGATCGCCCGGATCGAAATCAGCAAAATTGCCCTGCCAGATCTGGACGCGATCGCCATAGGGAGCCAGCTTTGCCTGAGCCGCCGCGATCGCCTGGGGATCTTGATCAATCCCGGTCAGGGTAAGATGGGGGGCGGCCTCCAAAATTAGAGCGCTGTGGCCTCCACCCCCCAAGGTGGCATCCAGGTAATCGCCCCCCTCGCGGATCGCCAATCCCTCGACAATTTCTGTGGCTAGCACAGGCACATGGACAAAGTCCGGTGCGTCAGAGGGCTGAGGTGAGGTGGTCTTGCTCTCCTGAGAGGCAGCGATCGCTAAATCAGACGATGGGGTTGGCTCTGTCACTCGATCTCGCTTGTCGTTATTATTCATTCGCACCCTCAACTTAGCATGATCAGACCGTTTGCTTCCCTAGGGCTTAGCCTGGGTCTTGCGTTCAGTAGTCTGGTAATCCCACTGCCATCCGCACGGGCATCCGATCTACCGCTGCGATCAGTATCTTTGAGTGACCTTTCGCCAGAGGAACAAGCCCGGTTTGGATTGGACGATCGCCTCTGGGGAACCGCGAGCGATCGCCAAGCATTATTAACGGCAATCAACTATTCGCTGAATTACCTCACCACGGACAAAGCCAGCGAGGCCTACGCCAACTATCCAGTGCAGGGCATCACGCGCGATCGCGTTCGGCGGAGTCTGGAACGCTTCCGAGATCTCGTACAAACCAGTGCGTCGGCGGCAGACCTGCAAGCGGCGATCCTACGGGAATTTGAACTGTATGAATCCGTGGGCAATGATGGCTTAGGAACCGTACATTTCACAGGCTATTTTGAACCCATCTATGCCGCCAGTCGCGTACCAACCGCAGACTACCGCTATCCCCTCTATCGTCGTCCACCCACGCTGGAACAATGGACAGACCCGCACCCCACCCGCATCCAACTCGAAGGGACAGACGGCTTGCAGGGTAGCCAAGGCCCCTTGCGAGGACTGGAACTGGTGTGGTTGCGCGATCGCCTCGAAGCTTTTCTTGTCCAAGTCCAAGGTTCAGCCCGTCTGCAACTGACCGACGGCACGATGATGAGCGTTTCCTATCACGGACGCACCAATTATGACTACACCAGCCTGGGGCGGGAGTTAGTCAACGCCGGAATTTATACCCTGGACGAATTAACCTTGCCCCTCGTCATTCAATATTTCAAAGACCATCCCGAGGCGTTGAGTACCTATATCCCTCGGAATAATCGGTTTGTATTTTTCCGCGAAACCGACGGCGGTGCGCCCAACGGAACCCTGGAATTTCCAGTCACAGCGGAACGCACCGTCGCCACGGATAAAGCCATTATGCCGATGGGAGCCTTGGCGATTATTCATCTGGATCTCCCCATCGTCGCCGCTGACGCCAGCCTGGAAACTCGTCCGGTGAGTCGGTTTGTGCTGAACCAAGACACGGGTGGGGCGATTCAAGGGCCGGGCCGGGTAGATCTCTTTATGGGTACAGGCTCCATCGCAGGCGATCGCGCCGGACTTATGAACAGCGACGGACAACTCTATTTTCTGTTGCTCAAGGAGTAAGGAGAGTGAGTGGGATGAGGGAACCGTTGAGTGAGTGACCTGTAGGAGAGTGAGCGGACTGTAGGAGTGGGTGGATTGGAGCAACGTTGAGTAAGCAAATTTGGGCGATCAATCAAACCTTTAGCGGCGACGCACAAGACGAGTAGAGATCGATCGCACGGGTCGGTAGGTTCTCAAGGATAGGAGCGATCGCCGTAATCGAAACCGTCGCCGTGGCCGGAAGCCGATGTAGGCATCCGGGTTATCGATGAACGAGTGGTACGCGATCGCAAACGTGACCCCAAAAGCGACGTATTCCAACAAATGTTGCATCCAGTGCGGCATAAGACACCTTAACCTAACGTGCGTTTTCTGCGTACTGTTAGCCTGCCCGATTCCTAGGGGTAACCTCAACAGCGATCGCCCCTACTTACACAGTCTTTACGAAATGAAAATGACCGAATTTTGCGAACTTCTACGGAGACACGGCAATCCTGATGGAGACATCCTACACTGCAATATCGGATTGGAAAGATGCGCGACTCTGCGGAGACCACGACTTCACGCTCCAATACACAGATCAAATCGATGGGGCGATCGCGGTAACAAATCTCAATTTTGTGGGGTCACCTATTCCCAAAACGATTGAATCGAACTGACAGGATTCTTGCTCCGCAGGTCATACCGATGGGTATTATGGGGCTGTCCTCGACGCAGCGTTCCCCACTTTGGTCTGCGCCTCCCACACCCAGGCATCTTCCTCTGGGGACGCCATGGGATTCCCATGTTCGGCGCAGGCACGCCAAACGGCCATGGCCTCCGGTTGCCCTTGGGCATCCATCGCCTGAGCCAAGAGACAAATGCTAGCCCCCGGATCCTCGACCTCCGAGATGTTCGCAATATCAACCGCGCGACGGAGATAGCCCTCTGCTTCTGCCCATCGCTCCTGCTCTAGCCGCGCCCATCCCAGGTTCGTTGCAATGCCGTAGCGAATCTCGACATCAACGGTTTCATCCTCAATGAGGGGTTCCATCGGGAGCAAAAGCTGCACGGCTCGTTCGGGCTGATCGGTAAGGATGTAAAGCCGCGCCAAGGGCGGATACGCCTCTAAAAATCCGGCTTGAGTGGCTAACTGGTATTCCATCATTGCTTCCTCCAGTTGTCCTAGATCCTCATACAGTCGCCCTAGGTGGAAGCGAGTGCGGGCGTTACTCGGATCAGGCTGGAGCGATCGCGTATAGCGGGCGATCGCCATTGAAAAATTGCCCTCTTTCCAAAGTTGCAACCCAAGATTGTCGTAGATTCGGCTCAACTGGGGTAGCAGCGCATAGAACGTCATCAATGCAATTAAGAGAACAAGTGCAAGGGCAAACTTCACCTCATGCCACCAGTGCTTTGACAGTCCCAATCGGGAAAGTCCATGTTCTAAGGTTTCTCGTCCTGCTCGCGTCAATGCGCCGCCCGCCGCCAGCGTCATCAAACTGGGCGTCAAAAACATGAAGAAACTCGCGACATCCGGTTTCTGGCTGAGAAAGCGCATTCCTAACGCCACCAAAATGCTGACACTGGCTGTCAAACAGGCCATCGTCAGCGCACTCCACAACCAATCCAATCGCTCTAGAGGATGGGGCGGTCGCTGGAATCGCCACCACCAAGCGGTATCCGCAGGTTCAAGACTTTCGCACCAGGCTTCTAAATCCCCGTACTGGGCGATCGCTGCCGCGTGGGATCGCAACCGTTCGTCTAAATCCAACACTTGGTGTAACGTGGCCGATGGGATGTAGGTGCCCGATTGCTGAGCCAGAACCGACCGTAAGGTATTCCGCGCCGATAAAACCTCTAGAATTTCGGCTTCAGTATAGGTTGGAGCGATCGCCTCTAACTGCTGAAGGGCGATCGCATAGGTGCGAAGCGATTGCTCAATAGGCGAAAGCTGGGGTTTTTGCATATTGAGGTGTGCCCATCTGATCACGTTATCATTAGGCTCTATCCTACGTTGAAGGCTCTATCCCAACCAGTATCCTAGTTAGGCATATCAAATAAAACCGTGGTCATGTAGCGCTCTGCCCAGGCATCCCCAAACGCTTTTTCCAGTACCCGCCGCGTCTTGTCGTTTTCTTGCTGCCGCATACAATAGTGTCGCTGCCCCGCTAGGATGGCATCGAGCTTTTCAGGCGTCGGCGGTGTGGCGATCGCCATCTGACAGTGAATCGTCAACACGGCTCGCACATGATCCAAAAACTGCTGTTCCTCATCCGGACTACTCGGACGCACAAACAGGCAAAACTCCGAGAAAATCTCCCCCCAAATAGGTAAATCTCTAGGCTGGGAAAAGGAGGTAGGGGCTAACCGTCGCATCGCAGTCGTATAGGCATCGGGCAAGGGTCGAGAACCGGGTGCCGCCACGCCGCTAAGAACTGGCGCACTCACGGGAGACAAGTCTACAATTGCCGCACTGATTTGGCCCCGCCCCCCCACCAAATCAGCTCCAAACATCGGCAGGTCATACTCCGGGCGGGGAAACATCACGCAGTGCAGGATATCCAGCGATTGCCCGACTTTTGCCAGTTCCAAATGCAGTTTCCGAAATTGGGGGGTTTGATAGCAGCAGTTTTCAATCACCAATCGCTCTCCTTCCAACCGCCCTTCCACATACCCCAAATCCTCAGGAAGTTGATAAGGCGACAGATCAAGGTGGGTCTTCCATACCTCTTCAATAGCAATACCCAAATTGCGAATCAGGGGATGCTGCTGTTCTCGCAACGCGGACGATTGAGACGATGTCATAGTATTGAAAACCTTGTATAAAATTCCCTAGGCAACACCCGATGGCGCTTGGATGTCCCTATTTCTATCGTGTCATGATTGGGGATCAATGCCTATTGCAACGAAATGTAATACGATCCAATTCGGAACGAACGCGATAGGCTAGGAATACATCAGGCTTGCCTCTCGATCCAATCGATAGGAAATGGACGAAGTTCTCGATAGAATTTAGCGTTTGGCATTTCAGGGCAGATTATGGCAGGGCAAATATTGGGCGATCGCTACGAAGTGCAGCAACAACTCGGCAAAAAGTCTGGACGCTGGACGCTGCTCGCCCAGGATCTGACGGATGGTTCTCCCGTCATTCTCAAGCTCATTTTTATAGACGATGAGCTGAAACCCGATGATCTCCGCCTATTTAAGCGGGAGATTGAGATTTTGAAAGTCATCTCCCATCCATCTACGCCCCGCTATTTAGGGTATTTCGAAATCGAGTTGCCGATGGATGGCAAAGCTCTAGCCCTGGTTCAATCCTACGTTGAAGGTAAATCTATCGACAGTTTCTTGAAAGAAGGGCGCACCTTTAGTGAGCGAGAAGTGAAGCATATCGCCAAGGAACTGCTGAAAATCGTGGACTATCTCCACATGCAGGAACCGCCCATTATCCATCGAGATATTAAGCCCAGCAACGTGCTCCTTGCCTCCCAGCCCGATCGAGACGCGGTTCGTGTGTGCCTGGTCGATTTTGGATCCGTCAAGTCTCTCACGAATCCAGAAGCAACATCGCTGACGCTAGTCGGCACTCAGGGCTATATGTCACCCGAGCAAATGGGAGGTCGCACGGTACAAGCGTCGGATCTGTATAGTTTAGGGGTAACGCTCATTACCGCATTGACGGGGTTAGAGCCGACCGATCTGCCCATGCGCGGTATGCGGTTTGATTTTGGGGAAATTGCGACGGTGAGTGATCCCTTTGCCCAGTGGCTCAAACAAATGATTCAACCGGGCCTCGATCGGCGTTTTACCGATGCTCAGGAAGCTCTAACACAGTTGCGATCGATTCTATAGCGCGGCTTAATGTCCTGAGGCAGCGATCGCCGTCTAGTATTTTCCTAAAAATTTAGGGAACCCTAGGAAGTAGGCCGAAGAGTGTAGTGGAGCCTCACTAGGATAACAGTACATCAGGGTGAACCTTTATGCGACGACACCGCATGGGCAGCACGGCAACATCCGTACATCGTGGATGTTGCCCAACTTCAACCCTGCTATGTTAAAGCTAGTGTATAGATTCGGCGTCTCCTGCAGCCCGGTTTCACGAGCCTTTCACCTATGACAGATGTAGATCCCAACCTCGGACGACGACTTTCAAATCGGTATGACCTAGTGAGCCTACTGGGTTACGGGTCGATGGGACGCGTGTATGAAGCACGGGATATGCTGTTGGGTGGAGTGCCCGTTGCCGTTAAATTTTTATCCCAAACCCTGCTAAACAACCGCATGCGTCAGCGTTTTGAGCGAGAAGCGATGACGTGCGCCCTATTAGGACAGCGCAGCATTCACATCGTGCGCGTGACTGATTATGGGGTGAATGAAGACGAAATTCCCTATTACGTGATGGAATGCCTGAAGGGGCAAAACCTCAGTGAGATCGCGAGTCGTCAATCGCTCACCATTCCCCGCTTTTTGAGCCTCATTCGGCAGATTTGTTTAGGATTGCAATGCGCTCACCAGGGCATTCTGATTGAGCAAGAAGTCTGTCCGATTATCCATCGCGACATTAAACCGAGCAACATCTTGATTGTTCAGGATGAGAGCTTGGGGGAACTCGCCAAGATTTTAGACTTCGGTATCGCCAAACTGCTCCAGGAAGATGCGGGGGCAACCAACTGCTTTATGGGAACGCTTCCCTACTCCTCGCCAGAACAAATGGAGGGACGAGAGCTAGACCCCCGCTCGGACATCTATAGCCTGGGTATCATGATGTTCCAACTTTTAAGTGGCAAGATGCCACTCCACGTGGATACCCATACCTTTGGCGGATGGTACAAGGCTCACCATCATCAAATGCCTCGCTCCTTTCAATCCGTTAACGCCGATCTTAAGATTCCCAAGGTGCTCGAAAGCTTGATCATGAGCTGCCTTGAAAAATCACCGGGCGATCGCCCCCAAAGTGTCGTCGAAATCTTAAAAGCCCTAGAGCCCCTAGAACAGCGATTTGGAACCGGACGCCAGATTGGTCAACGCATTGGCGAAGCCCTCTCTAAGGTGCAAGTGACGCCCCACCAGCCCACTGACAGGATCAGCGGCTCAACAAAAGGGGTTTGTGCGCTAGCCACGTGGCCTAAAACAATGCCGATCGCAGATATTGTCTTTCCCAATTTAATCAAAACGGATGAGGGACACCAGGCGACCCTGTGGGTCATGCTGCCCCACGACGAAATTCAAAAACGGGCATCTTGCACTCGGTACAATCAATTTCTATTTCTTGAAGCTCCCCATCCCATGATGCTGTGGTTAACCGTTCTCTATAGCACCCTGGCAGGACCCAAATGGATGCCGTCTTATCTGGATCTAAAGTCTCCCCAAGGACAGCAGATTGCCCGTGTGCTTTGCAATACTGGCGAGTACAAGATCTTGCTATTTTCTCAGGAAAATCCGAACCGCTGTGCAAGCATGCTCACGTCTACAATTGCGGATCCGCAGCGACGGCTAATGCAAGTGTGGATTTCGACCAGTCAACTGTCGAACACAACATCCCACGCATCGCTGAGCAAAAATATTTTGAAGGCTGAACTCGAAAAGCTAAAGCCCAAAGTCCTCATGAAACTAGAGTCCATCTACAACACAGTCGATCAAGATCTATCGGGCTAAGGGTTGGGGCGCTCAGCCCTTAGTGGGTAAATACAGAATCGGGTACCAACTCCCCCGCAACAACTCTTCGGCAAGGCCACGTACCGACCATTTCAACCAATTTTGCTTCGCGGTGACCACAATGGCGCTAATGTCGTGCTCCAGCGCAACGTCCATAATACCTTCTACTGGATCACCGCGGCGGAGTTCGGTAGTAACCTTCAGGCCAACTTGCTCTAGCTCCCGTTTTGCAGCGTCTAACTTCTGCGCGGCTTCGGTTTCGCTGTATTTCGGAGGCAACCCCCGCAAACCTTGCTCTTCAAAAATCCAGCAGAGTAGGCAACGCTCTAGGGAATGGGCAGGCCGATCCTGAGCCATTTGCTTGATGGTGGACACCAAGGCATCGGATGCTTCCGCGCCGTTGTAGGGTAGCAAAAAGTAGCGATTGAGGTGCTGACACCGCAGCGCTAGTTCTTCGGTGGTGTAGGCAGAGATGAGCTGGGGTCTCAGAATTAACACGGGCTTCGCGTTGCGCTGGCAGAGATCGAGGGTGGTACTGCCAAACAGCTTTTCCTCTAGCAGGCTGCGGGTTGGCATGCCCAGGATGATCAAATCGCTGTTATTGGCTTGGGCAATCTTGAGGATGGTATCGCCCGGTTTTCCGGTGCGGATTTCGATTTTGACCTCCACCCCGGCAGGCACATCTTTAACATTGGCGTAGAGGCGATCGCGTGCTGCGGCTATCTCAGCCTCATAGACTTTGGGGATTTCTCGTTCTTCAGAAAGAGGAATAGCATGAAAAAAAATAATCTGCTGTAGCCCACTCGCGGCCAAGTTGGGTACAAAGTGGGTTAAACGCTGGAGTCCGTCGGTGAAATCCGTGCAGATGAGGGCACGCTGAAACATAAGGCAACCTTTCCCAAAACGTGCTGCACTGGAGGAAGGTACAGTGCTTTCCTCAAGACTATCATTAGACCTCAAAATTTTCTGCGCTGTTGTATTGGGAATCTACAAAAATCTAGTTTGGGCAAACCTCTATGTACGCTTCCTAGTCCTTGCCAGAGCATTCCCTGTGGAGAGAAAGGGACGCTGCCCTAAACTTTAACGGACATACCCAGGAAACTTAGAAACGCTTTCTAGCGCACCGACGTCCAGGAGCGTTCGACTCGCATGCACGCACACCATAACGGATCCTTGATGTCCAATCGTTCCACTCTCGATCTATCTCTACATCTTCAACACAATCTCACGTAAGAATGAGGAATGGACGTCCCAGCACCACCCGCTCTGTCCTGCGCTTCAAGAACACAGCAAGAGATGGAGAGCGCCGACCTCATCGACAGTCTAAATACGGGCTCGCTTCATCAAGTCACGAATCAGATTGTCTTTGATCATGAGGGTTTTCGAAACTTCCAGAAGTAGCTCTAAGGCTTGTTCGCGGCTCATACCTTGAACCTCTTGCTTTACCTTTTGGATTTCGAACTCTTGTTCCATCGATAAATCAAATGAGAGGAAATTCATACGTCGTCCTCCAAGGATTGGGAATCGTCATTCAGTCATCGAACAATCACACATGCAGTTACTCGGAACCATTGTGTAGCCTAGGCTTCCAGCCCAAAGCTGTCTAGCGGTGTTTTTCGTAGCAGGTTGCGGATCACGTTGTCTTTGATCATCAGCAACCGAGACGCTTGCACGAGAAGTGCCTGCGCTTGCTCGTGGGTCATGTTGTCTGCGGATGCCTCCATCAGACGCATTTGGAACTGCTGTTCTAGAGTGAGATCGTAAGCAGAAGGATCCATGATTTTTCTCCTCTGTTCTGGTTCTATAACGTTGATGCAGCGTTGAACTGCGAGTAGGTACACGAAATCTAGAGCTATGTAACCATAAAGCTCTTTGTGAACCTCTTAGAGGTCGGTTTTCGCTCTGTTGAAATTGCCCAACTGAAGCAGATAGATGTGACGTGTGCCGAATTCAATACTTGAATTGACGATAGTCGCAAACGCTCTGCTGTACCCTATAGACTTCACACAATTGTAGAAAAAACAATCGCGAACTGTGTAAATAATTATAACAAACATTTGACAAATTGCCACATATTTAGAGACTTCGGCAATAATCATCAGGTTCCCTGTGCAGAAATCACAGGTTGCAGTCTTTTTAGCAGGTCGCAACAGGTAGAAATGCTCAGTATGAACCATTCTGGCCGTTTGGATACAACAAAGCTTGACGCTACCTGCAGAGTCTTCATCTATACAATTTCGGTAAACGCCGCTGAAGACAGCGTTTTTCAATGTTTGAGAGCCGAGCAATTCCCTGCCTTATGGATGAAATCACACAAAGGTTTCAACCTTTGGGATGAGCGTTTTACCCAGGCTTGATATTCCATCATCTATTTACCCAGGCGTAGAGGCCGAGGCTTGAAGCTGAGGCTGAAGCAGTTGGTGAGGCTGGATCCTGAGACAGGAGTGAGGATGAGACGGGGCGATCGCTCCCCAGATGATGCCGCGACTATCGGGGGGGAGTTGTGCTAAGTGGGCGGGCGTTTGGCTGAGCCAAATCCAGGGACAGTTGGGGAAACGGATGTGGGAATCCTGAGCGTCTTCTTGCATGGTGACTCCAGCGAGGGTTTCTAGAACTGCCGTGTCTCCTCGCACGAGTCCTGTGGCGGCTGTCCAGAGCTGAACGCTTAAATTCTGTCTTAAGGCATAAAAGTATAGGGAGGTGGCGGCGGTTACCGCTTGCTCAAAGCAATCCTCGTCGTCCCAGGCGATCGCACTATCTAGCCCAATCACCACCGCTTGTCCTCCGGTGAGCACTTCCAGTTCCCGAACGCGTAATTCGCCATAGCGGGCGCTGGTGCGCCAGTGAACTAAGCGGGTGGGATCGCCCCAACGGTAAGGACGCAGGGCGCGGGTCAGTCCTTCGGTGGCGCCGTGGGATTGTTGTCGGCTTTGGATGAAGTGGTGGGTGTCGGTGCCGATTTCGTCGAGGAGGGGACACTGGGAAAGGTTGAGATCGCGAGGATAGACGATGGCCGTTGCCGGGCTCTGCACGGTACGGCGACACCAGAATAGACCTAGGGGGGCGGCGGTGCGAAGCTGGACGGTATGCCAGCGGTAAATGCCGCGCCGGGGGGCTGGCTGACTGTACACCCAGCGATAGGAGTCTTGAGCGGGTACAAATTCGACGGTGTGTCGCTGTGGAGGGGCAAGGACGATGGGCAGTAGATCGTAAACTTCAAACAGGGTTTTGGGGCGAGGGGTCGGGTTCACGAGATGAAGTTCGACCTGAATGGTATTGCCAGCGCTGATGGGGGAGATGGGGCTGCGCTTGACCTGAAGATGTTTGAGAACGAGGGGGGGCAAAACGGAGGCGATCGCCAATAGGGCAATCATGGTGCCGCTGATTACGTAGAGCCAGCCGACCATGGTATTGGTCGCGGCGGCAAAGAAGAAAATGGCTAACCCTAATAACAACCAACCACTGTAGGCTGGCGCAACCCAGCGGTTTTCAAACCATTGGTTGATGGCCTCAAAAATGTTCATTTTGGACACGGGATAAGGGGCGATCGCTTGATTATAAGGTTCCCAAAAGGGGGCGATCGATTATCAAGAAAGTTAGGAAAGCACTACCCAGCGTTTTGCAGTATCCAATAAAATCCTGCACACAAGAGGGCAAGGATGGCGGGAACGGCTAGCATTAAAATACCAATGTAGGGTGTAGTAGCTATGCCGACGGCGATCGCAGCTCCAAAGTAAGGCAGCAAAATACAGAAAGTAACTATGAAAACTCTTAAAGAAGTCCACTGAACAAACTTAGCATAGTCTTTATACCCAAGTTGAGCATTCTGAGTTGGCTTATGGAAAGGATCATTTGGTATTTTCGAGGGCATAACCGTATTTCTAGTAGCTCTACTTTAAGATATAGCTTGGAAAATCTGCTATTTCATTATGTGAAAGTAAATTTTTTGCTTCTCTAATAAATTGGAGGACATCCTCTCTAGGAAGGAGTTGTAAAAGGTCAGGTCTGTAGTTCCAATACCCTAACTGTAAAAGTACTTCAGCAATAGAATCAGAAAGTCTTTTCCGTATGGGCTTTGCAGGCACTCCTCCAACAATAGTGTAGGGTTGAACATCTTTAGTCACAACTGCGTTAGCGCCAATAACTGCGCCAGAACCAATCCTTACCCCTTGAATTATTACTGCTCCGTCTCCTATCCAAACATCATTTTCAATGATAGTTAAGCTATCTCTAGAATTCCTTTTGCTAAGACCAAATATCTTTTGAAATTCATCATCAGAGTATGCCTGAATAGCACTTTTGAACTTGCTATACTCCTTTACCCTCAGAAATGGATGTGTGGAAATAGAGAATAGATTATGACTGATAGCTCCAATGCTACATCTCCTACCAATAGAGCAATAACGACCTATAAAAACATTGTCTCTTATGTAGCCACCATCATTAATGTATGAATATGCACCAATAAATGATGTTTTCCCACGTGGTATGATGGTTGGGGAATGTACGGAAACTCTCTCTTCAAAAATCAATCCTCGCAAGAATTGATAATTTTTGAAAGGTATAGAATCATTATCTTTTTCCGTAACGTGAGCAACATGATTGACAATCGTTGAATCAATAAATGAATTTAGCTTTTGGTCAATGGTCTGCATAAAGTTTTTCCTAGCAGGACTTCATATCTTTAAAAAGACAACTAAGTTTCCAGACTCCATCTTGATGTCGGATTGAAGCTTCAAAAGTTACAGGAAATTCAAAAGAAACGTTAAAAACTACTATAAACTAAAACTTCAAGTTTTTCTATAAACAAATATGGAATGACCATGAGGTTCTTTGGACGGTTCCCATGGAATAGCATGTAAAAGAAATTCTTCTTCAGTGAATAAAGTTGACACTGGGATAAAGCAATCTTTACCTAAAGACTCGGCGATTAAATCCGTAACATCATCCCCAAATAAGCGAACATGGTCTTTCTGACCAAATCTTTTTCTGCGCTCTAACTCAGATAGTCCAGGATTTAAGTCTTCAATTGTTTCTTTTCCTCTATGTATAGGTATAGTAAAAATCATAGTCCCTCCAGGCTTTAAAATTCTATCAAAACCACGTAGAACACCTCGAACTGAGCAGAGAAGATGTTCTAATACATGGTTATGAATGATTAAATCCCATGAGGAAGAAGGCATAGAATATAGATCTTCACATATATCTATTCGTTTAACTTCTTTTTTGGAGTTCTTATAAATATCGGGAAATAAATCACATGGTTGATAATTTTCTTCGTGAGTTGATGTAAAGAGATTGATAAAACAAATCTCTGGGGCAAAATGTAATATCTTATCTTCTTTTCTTGGCAACCCAAGTTTTTGCAGAGTTAGATGTACAACTCTACCACGCTCCAGAGAATGGCAGGAAAGACATTTTGCTCTTGGACGTCCCGCAAACTCGCCAAAGGATTGACCGCCACAAATTGGACATTTTTCCGTACCCATCAAGAACTCCTGTAAGATTTAGGGATTAACTCTAATACTTAGGACTTTCGTTGCTAAAAGATTCATGATTGTTGGTGTTGTTTCAGGGAAAGAAGCTATAGGATTATTCGTCTGTTTGGTAAAGCCAAGATTATGAGCATATACTTCATAGAAAAGTTGTTCATACCGTTTCGCTTGAAGCATGAGATTTAGATTGTCCTCTGCATATTGTCTACAGTTTTGAGACATATCATTTCCCGTTAGGACTAATCGAATTCCTTTTGCTAATCCTTTAAAGTCACCAACAGAGAATGTATAGCCTGTAATGCCATCCTGAACCATGTCGGGTATAGCCCCTGTCTGAAATCCGACCACTGGCGTTCCACAAGCGATTGCTTCAGCGGTCGTATTTGAAAAAGTTTCTTCTAAAGAAGGTACAACAACCACATCTGCGGCTGAATACGCTACTGCAAGTTTTTCATTATCGCTAATATAGCCTAGACTTTTGTGATCAAGTTTAATTTGATCATTAGCTGGCGTCTTATCACCAACTAACATCACAAATGGATTCAATTCTGCTTGTTCTTGTTTAAGGATATCAAAAGCAGCTATAACTTCCCGATAGCCTTTCACCGCACTGGAAAAAGATGGAACATAACCAATAATTTTGCGATCGAGAGGAAGTCCTAACTTCTTACGTGCCTCAACTTTGTTATGCGGCTTAAACACATCTATTTCTATTGAGTTCGGTATAATCTCAATTCGACACTGATTAAAGAAGGGTGCTTTCTTAACAATCTCTGCTGTGTGCTTGCTCAAAGTCACGATTGTAATGTTTTCAAAATTGTAGTAGTGCCTCTTAGCAGCAAGAACCTTGCTAGGAAAGTTATCGAAATGATCGACAAGTTGAGGACAGTTCTCACAATTCTTTTGCCACTCAATACATCCATGAAAGAAGTGACATCCCCCTGTGATAGGATTCATATCTCTAATAGTCATCACAAGAGGCTTATTCATATTACTCAGATATGCAATATTTTCAGCAGATAAGAATCGCGCTGTCCAGTGGAGGTTAATTACATCAGCATCTTTAACTAAGGACTCAAGCTGCTCTGGAGTAATTAGGGGATGATTAATCGTAAAAATTGTGAGTTCGGGTTTACTAATTGAAGGATCTTGCAAAATTCTCCAGGAATGCCCATTTTGAAGAGGATGAGGCATTACCTTTACGCCTGGGAATGATTCATGATTTCTAACCGTGGTCAGAATCGTAGAGTTTATACTCGTGTTCTGTAAACCTTTATGGAGTCGGAAGGCGGCATACCCTGCACCTTGGATAGTACTTGATGAGAACAGGGTGGCGTTGAGCTTGTTTTGACAGACTTTAAAGATCTCCTTTGTCAGTAACGCTACTTGCTTTTTGCTTGAAAAGTGAGAAAGCCTTTCGGTTGCATACTCAATGTTATCGGAAAAACATTCTCCCTTCTCAAACATCCCTTTCAATGCTTGACCTATAGCTAGCCCATCTCCATGCTGTACTATTCTTGAATGTTTGCTCTCATATCCAACAACTTCGGGCAATCCTCCAGCGTTCGTAACAATGACTGGCAAACCAGAAGCGATAGCCTCCAAAACGGAAACTCCAAAAGTCTCTGATCTTCTAAGTGAGTCCTGAGTATAGGTTGAAGACTGTATGAACACATCAAATTTTTGGAAGTAATCTAATTCCTCCGAAAAATTAACAAATGGAATTAAGGAAACATTTGACTGCAATTTTAGATTTTCAATTTCAGAAACAGTTTCTTGATAAAAATCTTTCCCGTTAGCATACACAATTGTTAGATGAACATCAGCATAACAATTGTTCTTAAAGAACTGAAGTCCCTGTAACAAATAAATATGACCTTTCCAATCTATTAACCTCCCTACTGCAAGTATTTTAAGAGTTTCGCCTTTCTTAAAATAATTAGACTTTTTTCTGTTGGAGAAGAATCGCTCATGAACTGTATTATGGACAAGGCTAACTTTGTCATCAGAAACACCATGTTTTAATAACTCTTGCTTGAGATAGTGAGAAACAGCAGTGAAAGACGTATTTTTTCGCTTTGAGAAGTCCCCAAGTAAATAGTCTCTATACTCTTGATTCTCTTTCATTGAGAACACATCAATACCATGGGTCATGCTAATAGTAGGCACCGAAATATTCAATGGCTTCAATCGTTGAAATATTTTCCACTCATTTAATGCAAAGTGAGCAACTACAACATCAGGTCTCATATTCTCGAAAATATACTTATACAGCTCATTTCTGATTTCAACATGAAAGTCTTGCCATGGTAAATATATGCCTTTGCTGTAGGGGCGCTCATCAGGAAGTAATCTATGCTCATATAGAACAAAATTATCAAAAACAGTCTCTTTTTCAAGGCGCTGAATCAGATCATAGATAAAAGCTTCTGATGGTCTAGAGAAGACAGATACAAAGTGTAGAAGCTTTCCTCGACCTGAGTTTTTAGTTCTTGAAAGGATAGTATCAAACTGTTCTATCAGTGCTCCAAATAAACCATGTTTAGTATTAATCTGAATTGAAGACTTAGGTATATTTAGAATTTCTGCAAGTCTAATAAAGTCTAGAAATGCTTTGCCAGATTCTGTATGTGACAGTTTAAACTTAGGCAAACATCTAAAACAATGCTCAACGTACTTTGATAAACTTTTCAGAAAAAGAGTTTGATCTTTGTATTTTTGAGCTATCGCAACTAAGCCTGACGATCTTCCAGGATTAAATCGAAATAAATATATGTTCTCTGCTTCTAAATGTTCTAAAAATTCAAATCGATCTTTGTAAGTTTTAATTACTTCAGAGATAAATAACTGTCTTCGTTCTGGAGAGTCTCCTGATGAAAGTCCCCCCTCTGAAAGAGTGAAAAGCTCTCTTGGAACCAAATTGAATTTTACACCTTGCTGAAACGCTTTTCGTATCCAAAGTGCATCGCTCACGATATGATAATCTTCAGAATATTTTCCAACCAAGTCATAACATTCTCGACTGACTAAAAATGTATTATGGCAAACATTAAGATGGCCTAGGAAAATTCCTTCATTGATACCACTATTGATGAACGTAGTACCTTTATGAGAGTAGTAGGTGTATACAACTGAGGAATTATGCTGCTTCGCAACCTCAATACAAGAACTCACAAACTCTAATGAGTACCAATCATCTGAGTTGAGAATGCTGATGTAATCACCATGGGCTAGTTCTAGCCCCTTATTCATGGCATTATAAATACCTTTGTCAGGTTCGGAAATGAAGTAATCAATTTTGTCACTGTATTTTCGAATAATGTCTAAAGTCTCTTGTTCGCTTCCACCATCAATAACAATATATTCAACATTCTGGTAGGTTTGGTTAAGAACAGAATTGATGCAACGCTCAAACGTAGTGGAGTTGTTATAAACAACAGTAATAATTGAAACAAGAGGAAATTCTTCAGAACTAACCTTGTAGATACCAGACAAACGTAACCCGCCTTCTGCTTGTCGTTTGCCTGTTAGGTCAGGATAAGTGTCATATTTCCCACATATGAATACATCTACAGATTGCTCACTCAGTCTTTTTTTTTTAACCTCTTCTAATACAAGACCAAGCTCTCGATAAAGATCTGCATCTTCAGGATACAAGTTGATTGCTTCACGATATAGGTTAACCGCTGCTGTTAAATGCCCCTGCTGTTTGAGATCTCTCCCCTTGTCTAGATATTGATTACTGGTAAGGTGATCAGATTTAGCCCTATTCATTTGTGAAGTACTAGCATGATCATTTCTAGCAGAACTTTGGCTACCATTCGAAGATGCTACTTCCACCTGTGAAGACAAATACCCTCTTGCTACTTGAAATTGTTCTTTGACTGCAACATCTCTATTCACAGTTTTCTGCTGATCATGTTTTCTAAACAGTGCAAACGGATAATCTACAACCTCCAACTTTGCACCCATCTGGGCACACCGCATCCAAAGGTCATGATCCATCGCATAGTGCAAATCCTCATTAACATTCCCCCCAACCCGCTCCCAAATGCTACGGCTAAAAAAGACCTCAGGTTGATAAAAGAAGTATCCATCCGCCCAACGCCCCGATACATCCGCCAAGTTATCCACCGTGAAATCCGCCTGTCGTGCTAGGGGCTTACGAATCAACTGAACTTGGCGATTCTCATGTACCAAACATATTCCCGCAATCACATCACACGGACGCTGAAGATAGGTCAGCGCCGCCATGTGGAGGGCTCCTGGCATCAAGCGATCGTCGCTATTCACCCAGAGGAGGAGTTCTCCGGTTGCCCGTTTGAATCCCTTGTTGATAGCATCGGATTGTCCCCGATCGGGTTCGATGATGAGATCGGTTAAGTAAGGACGGTAATGCGACAAAATCGCCTTCGTGCCATCCGTAGAGCCACCGTCAACCACGATATATTCCAGGTTGGGATACTGTTGACGTGTGACCGATAGAATCGTTTCCTCGATATAAAGCCCCTGGTTGAGTGAGGGCGTCACCACCGTAATGCGAGGCCAAGGGCGATCGATCGGCTTCATCCGCTCCAACCCCGAAATCCACGGTGCCCATTCCTGGGACCACAGTGGGCTATCTGGACTAAAAAAGGGGAGAGGCATCGTCTCTATACCGCCGACTTGGTCAACCTCTCGAAAATAGTCAAGGGCAGACGTAACATCGTACGCTTCTAAACTTTGCATTCCTTGAATAAACTTTAAGGCTCCGATGCGATCGTTTAACCACTGCAACGTAGGCTCAAGCTCAATGACGTTTCTATAGCCTTCAATTGCTCCGTTCCAGTTGCCTAAACGGATGCACGCTTCAGCCAAATTGTAATGAGACCAGTAGAAGTCTGGATTAAGGTCAATTGCCCGCTTATAGGCATCCACAGCTTCACTCCAACGCCCTAACTCGGACAACGCTACTCCCAGGTTGTGATGCGACCATGAGAAATCTGAACTGAGAGCTATAGCCCGCTCATAGGCATCGATCGCATCTTCATAACGCTTTTGTTTGGACAGAGCATCTCCTAAGCCATGCCAACAGTAGGAACTTTCAGGGGCCTGTTCAGTTGCCTGGCGATACCGCTCCTCTGCAACTGCAAACTGCTCTTGTTTGGAGAATACCCGCGCCAACGAAAATAGAGCTTGTGCAGAATCTGGGGCAAGCAGGAGCGATCGCTCGTAACATGAACGTGCAAGTTCTAGATTGTGTTGTTTTTCAAATATTTCTCCTAGTGAGATATGTTGTTCGGGGGTCGCTCGCTCTGACTCTAACGTTAACGCCCGATAGTAAGCATGGGAGGCTTCTTCGGTTCTCTCTAGTTTTCCTAGCACCTGCGCCAAATTCCAATGGAAGCTAGCTCGACTTTCAATGGCGATCGCCTTTTCATAACACTGGATCGCCTGTTCCCACTGCTCTTGCCGCGCGTAGAGCGTTCCCAAATTCCCCCAGTCGATTGCTAGGGATCCATCCAGGTCAACCACTCGCTCGTAGGCTGCAGTGGCGGTGATCCAGTCCTCATTCGCCTGAGCTAGGTTGCCGCGTTCGCGATAGTGAATCACGGCTTGGTCAGAGCAATCCTCTGCCGCCTTTTTCAACACCTCCACCACCTGGTACAGCGCATCAGGATCGGTATCGTCCGTGGTTTGGAGTATATCCATGAGCTTGGTCAATGGGGAGAGATCCGCTTGCGCCAAGGTCGAAGAGGTCGAAGCAGAACGAACCAGGGTACTGCCTCGACCCCGACGCAAGAGCACTTGGTAATGCTCTACGGCTTCTTGCCACCGCTCCATGTTCCCGAGCAGATCGGCCAACTTTTGGCGTGCGCCCAACTGCGAGGGATCGTACTGCACCGCAAGCTGGTAGCACTCTACTGCCCGGTCGGTCTGTCCCCACAGCAAAAAGCGATCGCCAAAGGAGACCATCTCTTCAGCCGCTAGCTTTTCTGGCTCAAGCTTGAGCGCTTGATACCAGCACTCCATCGCTGATTCGGTTTTCCCCAAGGCTTGCCATGCCCGCGCCAGGTTGCGGTAGGCTCCGGCAAAGTCGGGGTTAAGGGCGATCGCCTGCTTGAAATGCTGAACGGCGGTTGTCCACTCTTGTTGCTGAGCGTAGACCGTTCCCAAGTTGGTGTAGATTTCCGCCGAGTCGGGCTGGTAGTCCAAGGCTTTTTCGTAGGCAGCGATCGCACTCTCAAACTGCCCCAATTGCAGGAGAGCATTGCCCAAGATCCGGTATGTGTCGCTGTTGGGTTCCCGCTCTAAAATGTACTGGCAGTAGGGAATCATCTCTTGCCAGTTTCGGTCATCAAGACACTCGTGAACCCGCACCTTAGCAAGTTCCATTTTTTCCGCGTCAGACAACTCTGGCTCTGCTTCAACAGGTTGGGTATTAAAAGGGAGAGATGGGGCGGTTGATGAATCCGTCTCTGCTGCGGACTGTCTCTCGGCATCCGTGTCTTGGGATTGCTTGTACCGGAGTGCCTCTGCCAAGTGCTCATAGGCTGCAATCAACGTGGGATCATTCCGAACCGCCATCCGAAAACAGTCGATTGCCCGATCGATCTGCTTCCAGAGTAGGAACTCTTTACCCAAATCTAGATAGTCACTTGCGTGACCCGCATCGGGATCGAGCATCATGGCTTGATACCAACAGTCGGCGGATTGGTGTAATTGATCCAGGCGCTGCAACACGCGAGCAAGGTTACGATAGGCTCCGGCAAAATCCGGCTTGAGGGCGATCGCCCGTTCGTAGCACTCTACGGCGGCTTGCCACTGGTGCTGCTGCGCTTCAAGGCTCCCAATGTTCGCCCATACCTCTGCCCAATTGGGTTCTAAGGCGAGGGTTTGCTGATAAGCTTCAAAGGCATCGTCTAGCTGCCCTTGCCGCTGCAATGCCGTTCCTAACAGCTTATACGCTAAGGCCGAGGGGGTTTGCTGGACGACCTGCAATCTCAGGGCGATCGCCTCTGCCCACATTTGTTGGTCAATCAGAGATTGCAAAGACTCAATCGTGGCATTAGTGGCGTTTTCTGCGGACTCATTATCGTTATCTACTTCCTGGGCGCTGATGTCTACGTCAGAATCATCATTCTCATCGATCGATGGCGGAGCGGTTGGACAGGATTCTGCATCGGGTTCCGAAACTAAAGAGAGGCTATCGTTATCTCCTACCTCTACAGGTTCTGTAGCATCGTCCTCAGCGTGGATAGACTCTGGATGGACGGCGATCGCCTGCTCATAGGCTGTTGCAGATTGGTCAAGGTTTCCTAACTCTTGGAGGACTTCCGCAAGGCGTTGATAAGCGCTAACACACTGCGGATCAATCTGAATCGCGGCTTGGTAGGCTTCAACAGCAGACTCTAAATCGCCCTGCTGTCGGAGATGGTCTCCGGCCTGTACCTGCTCAATCGCTGTCATGCTCACTCCTAACGGGTATGGAATAGATGTTCTGTGTACCTTGAATATTCTGCCCCGATTTTTACATCGGTACAGTTTGGTTTAACTTTCTTAGCGGTTATGGATTGGGATGGATGAGGGCGATCGCCCCCGCTCGAGAAACGATCGACCTAAAATCCATTATTTCCAGGGGTAGGCAGCACGTACCCACCATGCAGAAAACAATGGCATGAACAGATTCGACGATCAATCCCACTGAAACTCCATCTGCAAATAGTCTTCTAAGCGGCGGGTGTGGGGTTCAAAGAAGTTAGCAAGCACGTGCCGCACATCCGACTCCTCGTCGGAGTAAGACCCGACGTTATATTTGCCGCTAGTCGATGTCGATGCAGCCGGAATATTGAGAAAATCATATACCTGTTGCATCGTTTCATCGGTATTCTTGAAGAAATTTTCACTTTTGAGAATGAGCATTTGCTCCCTCGGAAATACAGAGAACCACCGCTTCAGCATGTAAACATACAAACCGCCAAAGACAGAGTTTTGGAAACCAGATCCCTGCTGCGTCATCAACTGTTCCTCCGTAGCATGGGCTAAAGCTTCCATTTCTTCTGCGATCGCAACATCGAGCGATCGCGATTCAACCCCGTGCCGCCTGCGATGGTAATACGCCGAGATCGCTCGATCTACAGGATTTCGCAGGAGGGCAATCAGCTTGATGTTCGGAAACATGGAATGAATGTTCGTCTCGGTGCCAACGCTGTAAAAGTAGTTGGGACTGGCCTCTCCGGTGTAGAATCCTGGCTCATCGGTTAAGGAGGGAAACTGGGATAGATACCAGTCTTTGCCGAGATGGAACTGCCGATCAAAGAAATCGACTTCTTTGCGCTGGGGTAGCAAAATCTGGGAATGGGTATTCAGATACTGGTACAGGGACGTCGTGCCACACTTGGTTGCACCAATGATGATGAAATCTGGGGGATGAGTTTTGCGATCCGGCCATTGCACCTGTGCGAATTCGGGATACGTAGCCGTGATGGAGGCATAACAACCTGCTCGATAACTGTCGATCGCTTCCTCAATCTTCTGTTTACGCGTCAGCACGTCACCTAAATTCGACCACAAGATGGGATGAAATGATCGGTCTGACGCCTGAATCCGCCGATACAAGCTAATTAGACCTTGAAGATGATGCTCTTTCGCATACATGTATTGAAGTTCTACGTATGCCCTGCGCTGCATCGGATCCTGCTCAATCGCTTGCTGATAGCAAACCATACAGGCATCACCATAGCCACGTTGACGTAATTCTCTGCCCAGCTCAAATAGCTCTATCTCGGCGTCTGCCCTAAGTCCGATGGCCTGCTTATACGAAGCGATCGCCTCCTCGATTCGCTTTACCCTAGTCAGCGCATTCCCTAAGGTGAGGCGAAATTGGGGATGCTCCGGCTTCAGGTGCACCGCTTTTTGCAGCGGCGCGATCGCATGCTCTGGTTGCCCCAGTCGCAAATACATCATGCCCAGAGAGTGATACGCCCACGGAAAATCAGGATTGAGATCAGTCGCGTGTTGAAACGCTGTGGCCGCGTCTGCCCACTGTTGGAGTTGCCTGAAACTATGTCCCAACTGATGATAAGTTAAACAGTCTGGTTTAAGGGCGATCGCCCGCTGATAGTGGTGAATCGCTTGATCATAGTGCTCCATTCCTGCAAACGCACTACCGAGGCCATGATGAGCAGGAGCATAGTCGGCATCCAGATCGAGAGCCGCTTGATAGGTTGCAATTGCATCTTGATAGCGTTCTGCCTTTAAGAAGGCGGTGCCTAGGTTGTAGTGTGCTTCTTTCAGCCCAGGATATTGTTCGATCACCGCTTGATAGGCCGCGATCGCCTCTTCAAAAGACTGTTGGGCAAGGTAAGCATTCCCGATCAAGAACTGGCTTTCAGCATCATTCCACTGGGGGTTAAGGGCGATCGCCTGTTGACGATGGCGAATCTCAGCCTCTACATCCCCGATTCTGCTGTATACCTCCGCCAGCCCCCAATGCGCTTCTGCAAAACTATCGTTCTCGGCTAACGCGTTTTGATAGGCGGCGATCGCGTCATCCCAATGGCGTTGACTTGCATAAAGCTGCCCAAAACAGGCATAAACTTCGGCCAAATTAGGGTCAGGATGTACCGCTAGCGTGTGCCACGTCATTGCCTCATCAAATAGCCCTTGAGCCTGAAGCATATGGCCCAGGGTGCGACTCGTCTGAAACGTATCGGCTTGAGTTTGAAATGCTTTTTCGCAGGAGGCGATCGCCTCTTTGAGATAAGGAAGCATAGACGACTCTTGAACTCGATGATCCGGAGTGATTTTTAGCCTAGCATCTCCATTCTGTTGCCAGCTTTTCAAATGGGTAAGAATTGTGTCTACCGTAGATGTCCCAATCCACAAATCTTCGGTCAGCGGGTTGGGAGACATCACCTGACGAATAGGATGACAGCTCAGCACCTCCGCATAGGCAATCAGGTGATGTAGACCCAGTTGGCGACTGATATCCCAGTAGTAGGGACGGATGTAGTTCGGCGACGTTAGTTCAATGACGACCGTCCCCGGACGGCAAAATACTAGATTCGTCAAACTGCTGCCGTGAGCCGCGATGATGACCTTGGCATGGTGGAACAACGTCGCCTGTTCAACGACCGATCGCTCAGCCAAGCCAACAGAGACAAACCCTTCTACCTCTAAGTGTTTAACCAGTTCAGCTTCGTTCAGTACTTTGCGATAGGTGGCATCCGCTCGACTGATATAAATTCGTTCAGGGTACGCCTCTTGGGTCGAAATATGGGGAAGAATGCGATCGCGCAATACGTTTAATGTCCAAGGCTGTGGCCATCCCAAATAGCCAGAGAATGAAGGCACAATCAGCTCATCAGCTTGAATATGGGGATGGCGATCGCTCTCGATAATTCGATCATCCGGCACACCAAAGAGTTTCAGCGTTTCGCGTTGAAACGATCGTTGCTGACTGTTCACCACAATTCCATCCAGGGTTGACAGGTTGATCCCCGCTTGCCGCAACAGTTCCAAGCGAGGCAGGATATCCACCATCCAATGAAAATAGACATGTCCTGACAGTCCTGACACTACCGCAACTCGTCCCTGTAGGCGTTCAACGGGATGTTGGTACCTGGCGATCGCCCGCTCTGGTTGCACAGTCTGCTGAGAACAATTCGGCAACTGTCCTGGATATTCGCGCGATCGGGATGAAATCCAGGTGTTCTCTTGGTTATAGACAGCAATTACGTTGCAGATCTGCCATGGGTTTTTATAAGGGGCAATCCAACACTGTCCATCGGGTAAAGTCAGCACATCGAGCGGAAATAATGTATTGGCTAGTCCACTGCCCCCCAGTTTATAAACACCAGACGCAATCTGCTTTGGCATATAGGAGTGCCAAATGTCCTGGAGGCAAGCTCGACAGTTAAGTCCACCACAACCGTTCAGGGTCTCAAGTGTTTCTACAGTGCTTTCAACGAGAGATGGCGAAGAAGAAACGGCAGTCGGTTGGGACTCTATCTCCCTATCTCTAGAGGATGTAGGAGTGGCTGTCTCCTCTACAGGGGCGTTCCACACTGTTGCGTAGTGTTGAACTAAGACTGCAGCGGTCAATCGTCCTTGATCGCTTAAGCATTGCGACAACTGATCATACGTTTCTTCTAAATAGGGATTCAACTGAAGCGCGTATGTATACACTTGTTCGGCATACTGTCGCTGCGATCGCCCTCCATCTCGCGTAAATAGATCTCCCCAGTACCGATACGCGTTTGCTAGATGGATTACTGATTTTGAATCTAAAGCCAATAACGCCTTCAAAAACAGAATGCTCTCTTTCCTGGCAAGACCTAGAAAGTCCTCAGGGTCTGGTGTAGAGTCTAAAACTTGATCTTGATATATACGGCAGTAAGCATCAATAAGATTGCGTTGTGGGAGCACGGCTTGTCGAAAGTAAGCCATCGCCCGCTGTGGCTCTTCTAATGAGAGCCATTCCATTCCGAGCTCAGAATAAATGAGCGTATGCGGTTGACGCTTAAGAACCTCACAAAAACAAGCGATGGCACGGTGGTGGTATCGTTTTCGCTGCAAGAGCTTGCCCATATTATAATAGGCCAGGGCAAAGCTAGGATTTAGCGCAAGCGACTGCTCGAAGGCTATGAGCGCCTCTTCAAAACGATTCATATGGGCAAGCGATCGCCCCATGTTGTTATAGATGCTAGCTTGAGTCGGATCATGCTTGAGAGCCATGCGATAGACATCTATGGCTTCTGCATGTTGATTTAAAAACTGAAGGGCGATCGCTAGATTTACATAGACGTCACCATCATCGGCGTGAAGGGCGATCGCCTTCTGGTAAGCATCTACCGCTTTTTGCCACTGCTCTTGCGCCAGAAACACGTCACCCAACCGACGGTATAACTCGTGCAGAGGTTCTGGGGAAGACTGTTGCTGCAATCCTAAAACTCCTAAACCTTGATGGGGGAATCGGTGCTGGATACCTTGGGTGACTATGATTCTATCTTCTCAAAAATAGGGCTGCCAAACCATTCTTACAGCCAACGACAACCTGCCAGACTACGCTGTTGTGAATCGTTTACATAGCCAGCATTACCAGCAGAAGCCAATAGCTCTGCCTAGAAGACATCAGGACTTACGCACTACGTGCGGCGTCCTGAGTCTTTTAGGCGATTTTGCGCGGGTTACACCCGCGCAAAATCGCCCAATTGCGTAAGTCCTAGACATAAAAAAGCAGGAGATGGTTGGTCTCTCCTGCTTATTCAGAAGTGGCGAATAAAACGAAACCAAACGATCTGCTAAAAAATCTCGAAGTTATCAGCTTGTGGATTAACGCCATCAATATTCACCAACTTCGTATCTTTCGTCTTCTCGTCATCGTTGTAGTACAGTACACCTTCGCTCTTGACAAAGATCAGAGTTGCATCAATCTTGCTAGAGTTCTTCTTAACAACGGCAAGATCGTCGGGATCCAAGGCACCAGCTTTGAGGTTCTTGTCAACGATCTTCTTGTCCAGACGAATTAAATCTCCTTTGCCAAGATCTTTGATCGTGTCAAGCTTCTTCGCCCTGTTGCTCTCCACCAAATCCCCGTTGCTGAACTCAAAGATGTCTTTGCCTTTACCGCCAATCGCAACGTCTTTACCAGCACCACCAACAATGGTGTCGTCTTGCTTACCACCCCTTAGCTTATCGTCGCCACCCCGCCCTTCAATAGCGTAGTCAAAGCTACCAAAAGCAGTCACTTTATCGTTTGCTTTTGAACCTTCAACCAGCACAGTTCCTTTGGGAGTCTTAGGCTTAGGTTTATCTGGTGTTGTGACCGTTACCTTTTTCGAGGTCGTAATATCCAGGCCATACAAGTCTAGTAGAACGGCCGCGTTAGCATCATTCGTTGTAAATTCTGACATGGCAATTTCTTTGCAATATGAAGTATGCGAAGTAGGTAAAGTAATCCACACACAATCCTATGTGCGGCCAAGAAAAAAATCAAGCAGGGGGAATACTGACCTTTGACCACTTCGATCTATTGGAACTATTGAGCGCTTCATTGTGGTTGGCATGAACCTCTGAAGCCGCACTAATCGCTGTAAAGGGGTGTTCTGGTTTGACCCACTCGACCCGTGGGTCCCCTGGA
>JACYMB010000262.1 GCA_015272205.1 Synechococcales cyanobacterium T60_A2020_003
GGCTGATGCTTAAGCGCCTTGCTGCCTCTCCTTGAGATCTCAAATGGGTTCTATATTGCCTTACTCCCTCCTTTGATGATTGCGCTTCTTACCCTTGGCTGGGTTAAAGCTCTGATACTGGCGATTGGTTACACCTTGATCAACAATTTCTTTGACATTGCGATCGCCCCTCACTATTTGGGCAAAGGTTTAGATCTATCTGTGATCGTGACCTTCCTTGCGGTCATTCTCTGGACTTGGATCTTTGGCCCAATAGGGGCATTTATGGCGTTGCCTCTCACCGTGATGGTGAAGAAACCCATTCTAGAGAGTTTCTCTGATACAGAACTCTTAGGGGTTCTGATTCGTTCGGGGTCGGAAAGTGATAATTCTCCTGAGTAAGGGGAGTTTGGACTAACCCTAGCGATCACAGCACAAACCTTTTAAATTTAAATCGCGCATAATTGCAAAAAAACCTGGCGATCGCCAGGTCGTTCATGAGATCAAGCCCCCAAGATCTCAAGCTTTGTTGTTTCTCAAGGTTTCTACCAGAACTCTATTTAGCGGTTTTCGCAATGTGTTCGCGAAGGGTAAGACCACGATAGTGACCAATCTCTTTACCGTCTGTAGTGGGAACGGTGGAGAGATGGGACTCGTACTTGATACCGCGATAGGAGAGTTTCATGGTTGCGACCTCTGCGCTGATTTCATGCTTTTAGAATAGGCCAAAACACCGGGGTTACTCTTCATCCAGGCGTCTCACCTAACCAGGTGAATCTGATCTAACCATGGGTTCATCGCACTGGATGAGGCCATTCGACCCAATTCTCAGCATTCTCTCAGCGATCGCCTAAGCTATCCTCAGATTAGTATCAGCCTCTATTCAGCCTTGACAGGCATGATCAAAATATTGATTCTATCCCCTCACTCACGGATCCTTCCATTTCCCCTTGGAGGTCTACCCATGCCACGCCTTATTCTATTTCCTGGGCTATCTATCCTGGCACTATCTCTACCGCTATGGGCGATCGCCCCGTTCTGTACGCCCAAGCCGTTAGCGCAGAGCAATCCTGCTACGCTACAAGCGGTGCCTCTATCTATGTCTCTAACTCCTTCAAATCCCTATCAGGCGCAGCAGATAGCCGTTGTGTGGGAGTAGCTTTCCACCCTACGCGCACTCTAAAGCCCGCATGGCCTGATCGGTTGACAGAAAGATGCGATCGCGCCCCAATTCATCTACAAAACCAATTTGCTCTAGATGATCCATCACGGGCCCTTTGACTTCGGCCATACAGAAGGTAATGCCCCGTACTTGTAGATCGGCAATGAGCCTTCGCAAGGTTTCCAATGCGCTACCGTCGATGATGTTGATCGCGCTACATACCAGCAGCAAATATTTGACATCAGGATTCTGGGAAATTGCTTTCAGCACATAGTCTTCCAGGTATTTGGTGTTAACGAAATAGAGACTCTCATCCACGCGAATCGCTAGCACATGGGGACAGGTCTTTACGGAATGGCGCAACACATTACGAAAATGTTCAGTCTCACCCACTCGTCCCACAATAGCGATGTGAGGCCGACTCGTGCGCCAGAGGTGGAGCATCAGCGAAATCACGGCTCCAATGAGGATTCCGGTTTGGACACTGGTTACCAGCACCGCGACAAAGGCCGCAATCCAGGCGATCGCGTCGGTTTTGTTGTAGATCCAGAGCCGTTTTAGGGTGGCAAAGTCAAGAAGATTGACAACCGCTACGAGAATGATGGCAGCGAGGCAGGTTTGCGGCAAGAAATAGAACAGCGGCGTCAGAAAAAGAATCGTCAGCAACAAAATCAGGGCTGTAATGATGGAGGCCAAGCCCGTGTTTGCACCTGCCGAAAAGTTCACCACCGATCGACTCAGCCCTCCTGTCACCACATATCCTCCCGTAAAGGATGCACCCAGGTTAGCAACGCCTAAGGCAATCAATTCTTGATTCGCCTCTACCCGCTGTCGGCGTTTGCTGGCTAGAAATTTGCCAACGGCATAGGCTTCCATAAATCCCACAAAACTAATGGCGAGGGCAGAGGAAAACAAGGTCTGCCAATCTGTGCGGGAAATAGCGGGAAATCCGATCGGTGGTAGTCCAGATGGAATACTGCCTACCACCTTGACGCTAGCCGTTTGATCAAGGTGAAAGAGCCAGACGGTGAGAATTCCCAAAATAACGACCAAAAGGGGCGCACTCTTGGTAACCGGAATAATGGCAGCAGGCGACATTCCCCGTTGTTGGAGCCATCCCCCCAGTCCCCGGCTAAAGAAGAGAAGGAGCGCAATGCTGCCTAATCCCATCAATAGCGTAATGCCGTTTGTCTCTGGAAGGGCTTGGATTAGGGAGGTAACGAGTTGTACCAACGCTTCCGATTGGGGAATTTTGACCCCCAGAAGATGCTTAAGCTGGCTGACACTAATCAGAATTGCTGCCGCGCTGATAAACCCTGAAATCACCGCTTGACTGAGGAAATTGACGAGAAATCCGAGACGCAAGAGACCAATGACAACCTCAATCCCGCCTACAAGAGCGGCTAGGGCGATCGCCAGTTGGATATATTCAGGAGATCCCTGGGTGGCTAAAGCTCCTACCGCAGTCGCCACCATCAACGAGTCCACTGCCACAGGAGCCACGGAGAGGATGCGACTTGTGCCTAAGCAAGCATAGATAATCTGCGGCAGGATACTGGCATAGAGACCCATTTGGGGCGGGAGTCCTGCCAGCAAGGCATAGGCCATACTTTGGGGAATCAGTAAGCTGGCGACGATGATCCCTGCAGTGATATCGCCGACAGCATTAGCCCGTGGATAGGGAAATCCCCACTCTAAGATGGGAATGGCTTTCTTGAGTACGGAAAGACGAGAGGGGGATTTCTGGGGCGAGGAATGCTCTACGCTCATAGCGGTATACGACCTTTAAAGCACATGTTCAAACCACCTTAGCGCAGTGCCGGAATTTGTCCACACCGTTCATTCGCAGGAACGGCCTCCATAATTTTTTTGGGATCGGGGAGGTTCAAATTCCCCATCATTTCTATGAAGCTGGCGCGATCGCGTCCCACGAAACGGGGATTAAACTGTTTCTCTTCTCCAATCGTCGATACAGAGTGGCCGCGATAGTCATGCCCAGGATAGACGAGGGTGTCATCGGGTAAAGTGAAGAGACGTTGGGTCACACTGTCATAGAGTGCTCCAGCATCTCCACTTTGGAAATCGGTGCGACCACTGCCTCGAATAAAGAGGGCATCTCCGGTGAGCAGGTGGGAGCCATTGACGAGATAGGCCATGTGGCTATCGGTATGGCCCGGAGTGGCGATCGCCTTAATTTCAATAGATCCCAGCTTCAGCGTTTCACCATCTTTGATTTTGCGATCGGCACAAACCGCCTCTGCATTCTCTGGCACAATCCCCTGGCATCCGGTCAGGTCTCGCAGCTTTCCGGTTCCGGTGATGTGGTCAGCGTGAATATGGGTTTCTAAACAGTAGCGCAGCGTTAACCCCAATTCTTGAAGCAGCTTCCAATCCCGCTCAACCTGCTCTAAAACGGGGTCAACCAGAATTGCGTCCTTCGTGTCTGGATCGGCGATGAGGTAGGTGTAAGTCCAGGTATCGTAGTCAAACAATTGGCGAAATAACAATGAACTACCCCGCCGCAAGCGGACGGGGTATCAGAATCAAAAAAGAGCAAGTT